>CADCQZ010000429.1 GCA_902803675.1 uncultured Eubacteriales bacterium | reverse complement strand
GCCAGGAAAATGCGGCAGGACATCTTCGACAAACTGATGCGCCTGCCGGTGGGTTTCTTCGACCGCAATCTGGCCGGCGACATCATCAGCCGCGCGTCCTATGACGTGGACGTGATCTCCACCTGCATGGCCACGGACGTGGTGTCCATCCTGACCAGCGTGGTCACCGTCACCGGCGCCCTCATCATGATGGTGAGCATCTCCCCCGCCCTGAGCCTGGCGGCCCTGGTGACGGTCCCCGCCTCCATCGCCTACACCACCCATATGCGGAAGCTGACCCAGCCCCGCTTCGCCAAACGCTCCAGGTCCTACGGCGCCATGAACGGCTTTGTGGAGGAGATGCTCTCCGGGCAGAAGACCATCCTGGCCTACGCTCACGAGGACCGGGTGGACGCCCGGTACGCCGAGATCAACGGAGCCGCCGCCCAGGCTTACTACGACGCCGACTCCCTGGGCATGACCATCGGCCCCACCATGGGCTTCATCAACAATATCTGCCTGAGCCTGATCGCCCTTCTGGGCTCGATCCTGTACATGAACGGGGCCATCGGGCTGGGCAGCATCTCCTCCTTCGTGCTGTACTCCCGGAAATTCTCCGGCCCGATCAACGAGGTCGCCAACGTGATCAACGAGCTGTTCTCCGCCCTGGCCGCCGCCGAAAGGGTCTTCTCCCTGATGGATCAGGCGGAAGAGAAGCACGACATCCCGGACGCGGAGGTCATGGACAGCGTGAAGGGCGACGTGAGGCTGGAGCACGTCAGCTTCGGCTACGATCCCGGCAGGACCATCATCCATGACCTGAGCATGCGCGCGGACGCGGGGAAGCTGATCGCCATCGTGGGCCCGACGGGCGCCGGCAAGACCACGATCATCAACCTGCTGATGCGCTTTTACGACGTGGACCGGGGCGCCGTCCTGGTGGACGAAAAGGACATCCGCGGCCTGACGCGGCGGAGCCTGAGGTCCTCCTACGCCATGGTGCTGCAGGACACCTGGGTGTTCCGGGGCACCATCCGCGAGAACATCGCCTACGGCCGGGAGAACGCCACGATGGACGAGGTGGTGGCCGCCGCCAGGGCCGCCCGCATCCATCCCTTCATCATGCGCCTTCCCCAGGGATATGAGACCGTCATCAGCGAGGACGGGGGCAATATCTCCAAAGGGCAGAAACAGCTCCTGACCATCGCCCGGGCCATGCTGTACGACGCCCGGATGCTCATCCTGGACGAGGCCACCTCCAACGTGGACACCTCCACGGAGCGCCACATCCAGAAGGGCATGCGGGACCTGATGACGGGCAGGACCTGCTTTGTGATCGCCCACCGGCTGAGCACGATCCGCAACGCCGACCTCATCCTGGTGCTGGATCACGGCGACGTGAAGGAGCAGGGCACCCACGAGAGCCTGATGGCCGCCAAAGGTTTCTATTACCGGCTTTACCGCTCCCAGTTCGAATGATCCCGTTACCTATTATAAAAGCGCGTTTTTCTTTGACAAACATCTCCTTTTGCGTTATTGTATAGGCAAATCAGTTTTCTTCACATAATACCGGCGTTTTCACGAGGTAGACGATGAGAAAAAACATCCCCCTGTTCCCCGTCGTGGTGCTGATCACCTGTATCATCGCCGTCACCATGGTCATCGACCGCCAGCTGGACAGCAGCATCGTGGAGCTGAGAGACCTGGCCGCCGACGTGCGCATCGAGCAGATCGACCTGGAGAGCGAAAAATCGGGCCTGGAGCAGGAGATCAACCGCAAGGATCAGGACAGCTACATCATCCAGATCGCCCGGCGGGAGTACGGATACATGCTCCCGGGAGAGATCCGGTTCCAGGTGACCAATATCGATGACCTGTACGCCGTGCATGAAGTGATCGTGACGGGAGAAGAAGAATGATCCGGGCCGTCATCACCATCGGTTCCAATTCCACAAGGATGCTGTGCGCGTCCGTCCTGGACGGTGAAGTCACCGTCATCGGACGGGGACGGGAGGAGACGCGGCTGTTCCTGGGCCTGGACGAGGAGGGCCGCCTCACGCCCGAAGCCATGACCGGCTGTGTCCGGGCCGTCCGGTCCCTGACGGATGAGGCCAGGGATGAGGGCGCTCAGGGCCCGGTGAGGGTATACGCCACCAGCGCCACCCGGGACGCCGTCAACCAGGCGGAGTTCCTGGCGCTCTTACGGGACGCGGGATGCCCCGCCCGGGTGCTCAGCGGGAAGGAAGAAGCGTCCCTGGCTTTCCGCGCCGCCGCGGACGGGGATGACGCACTGGTAACGGATATCGGCGGCGGGTCCACGGAGCTGGTCCGCGGACGGGACGGAAGCATCAGCCGGTCCGTGTCCCTCCAGCTGGGCGCTTCCCGCCTGTACCGCGTCAGCCCCATCGATTCCCTGAGCAGTCTCGACAGGATCCGGGATGTGATCCTCAAGGCCCTGGGCAGTGCAGAGGACATCCTGTCGTCGGATCCGCCCCGGGTGCTTTACGGCATCGGCGGCACCCTCACGAGCCTGGCCGCCGTCATGCTGGAGCAGCCCTTCCTCAAAGAGGACCAGGACCGGATCCCCGTGCCCTTCCCTTTCCTCCGGGAGACCCTGGAAAGGATCAGCGTCATGCCGGAAGAGGAGAGGCTCCGTGTCACGGGCAT
>CADCQZ010000428.1 GCA_902803675.1 uncultured Eubacteriales bacterium | reverse complement strand
GCTTCGGTGTGATAGACGCCGATGAAGCGGTCCCTGACCCCGTCGAAACCGTCGGGTTCAAGATCCATCGTGAAGAACTGGTAACTGTTCTCCTCATAGTGCAGTTCACACAGCACGGCTTTGTCCCGGTAATGGGAGCCGGCCGCGTACAGGCTCATCTGGAAGTTCTGGTTGTCCATATCGATATGATGGAAGGAGAACTCCACATATCCGAAAACGCTGATCTTCCGTGTCCTGTCGGATGTGTTCCTGATCCTGACGTCGAAGATCTCCACCGGTGTATCGCCTTGAGGTTCCCTGGGGATGAACAGGGTCTGTACCGCGGAGATGCCTTTGTTGACGCATTCGAATCTCGAATAGCTCAGGCCGTGGCGGCAGGTGTATCCGGCCGTATCCAGGGGCTTTCCCACCGGCTGCCAGCTCACGGACCAGTAATCCCCGTCCTCGTCGTCCCGCAGGTACACATAGTGTCCGGGCCGGTCCAGGGGCACGCCGTTGGGACGGAAACGGGTGATGCGGTGATACTGGGGCGTATCCAGCCAGCAGTAGCCGCCCGCGTTGTGGGAGATCACCGCGCCCATGCGCTGTGTCCCCAGATAATTGGTAAAGGATACGGGCACATCCACCCGGTCCACCACATACTCCCGTGCCGCATCGTCGAAATGACCGTAACGCATATTGACCGCCCTCCGAAATCATTGATCTCATTATAAACATATCAGATATAAATCACAAGATAAAGAGACGGGCATGTCATTTTTTGTCTGGTTTTGGCGTGATCCGTACCGGTCAAACAGCCGAACAGCACAATTAAAGACAAGAAACGACAAGCCTGCACGATGATTTTGGCCATGAACTCCCCTATAATGGACACATCAATCAGGAAGGATGATCTGACGTGATGGAGCGAATCAAAGGCCCGCGGCGCCGTCGGCGTTTCAGCGGTAAAACATTCTGGCTCACCACCATGATGCTGCCGGTCACCGTCTGGCTGCTGGTGATCCGGTATCTGCCCATGTTCGGCATCGTCATGTCCTTCCTGGATTACCGGCTGCCCACCCGCAAGCTGCCCTTCCCGAGAAACCTCTTCAAAAGCCCTTGGGTGGGGCTGAAGAATTTCAATTTCCTCTTCACCGGGGAGAGCCTGGTGATGATCCGCAACACCATCGGCTACAACGCGCTGTGGATCGCCCTGGGGCTGGTGATCGCCGTCACCTTCGCCATCATGATGAGCGAGCTCACGCGGAAGTTCCTGGCCAAGACATACCAGACCATGATGTTCTTTCCTTACTTCCTCAGCTGGGTGGTGGTGGCTTACTTCCTCTTTGCGTTCCTGGATCCCACCAACGGCATGATCGTGCGCAGCCAGAAAGCCGCCGGCGGGGATGTGATCGACTGGTACAACAGTCCCGGTTACTGGCCCTATATCCTCACGATCTGCGCCATGTGGAAGAACACAGGTTATTCCACCGTGCTGTATCTCTCGGCCATCACCGGCATCGACCGCAGCCAGTATGAGGCGGCCGCGGTGGACGGCGCCACCAAATGGCAGCAGATGATCCATGTGACGCTGCCCCATCTGAAGCCCATGATCGTGATCCTGCTGATCATGAACGTCGGCAAGATCTTCAACGCGGATTTCGGCCTGTTCTGGTCGGTCCCCATGAATTCCGCGCCCCTGTTCCCGGCCACCCAGGTGGTGGATACCTACGTGTACCGCGCCTACACTTCCACCGGCAATGTGGGCATGAGCACGGCGGCGGGATTCTTGCAGAATCTCGTAGGCTTCATATGCATCATGGCCGCCAACGGCATCGTGCGCCGGCTGGACGCGGACAGCAGCCTGTTCTGAGAGGAGGGAGTTCGACATGACTGTGATCAAAGCCCGTCACGCCCACGCCTTCCGGCTCAACCAGGTCACCCGCAGGACGGAAGCGCTGTTCCACCTGATCCTGGGGCTCTTCGCCCTCGGGTGTATCATCCCCTTCCTTTTCGTCATCATCATCTCCTTCTCCTCCGAGGACAGCATCCGCCGCGTCGGCTATTCCTTCGCGCCGGCCGCCTGGTCCCTGGACGCCTACCGCCAGGTGCTTTCCCTGGGCGACGCCCTCTGGCGCAGCTATTTCAACTCCTTCCTGATCACGGTGATCGGCACCCTCGTGAGCGTGACCATGTGCGTGCTCTACGCCTACCCGCTCTACAGGAAGGATTACCGGTTCCGCGGTTTTTTCAGCTTCCTGAGCTTTTTCACCATGATCTTCGGCGGCGGCCTCATCCCCACTTACATCGTGTGCAAAAATCTCCTGGGTATGAGCAACAATTACTACGCCCTGATCGTGCCCATGCTGGTGAGCCCTTTCAATATCATCATCATGCGCACTTTCTTCCAGACCACCGTGCCTTTTGACCTGATCGAGGCCGCCACCATCGACGGCAGCGGGGAGTACACCACCCTCCTTCGGATCGTGCTCCCCATCATGAAGCCGGGCATCGCCACCGTGGCGCGGCTCACCGCCCTGGGCTACTGGAACGAGTGGTGCCTGTGCCTGCTCTATGTGACCAAGCGGGAACTGTATCCCCTGCAGTACCTGCTCATGGAGATGCAGCGCAACGCGGAGTTCCT
>CADCQZ010000427.1 GCA_902803675.1 uncultured Eubacteriales bacterium | reverse complement strand
TCTTTGATGCTGTCGGGTACGGCAGTGTCAAAGGTTCCTGGGTGTAGCGCAGCTTGGTAGCGTGCTTGAATGGGGTTCAAGAGGCCGAGAGTTCGAATCTCTCCACCCAGACCAAAGCGAAGATCCTGTCGAGAAAGATCGGCAGGGTTTTTGCTTTTTATTGATCTTAATGAAACATCAGGAGGGATCCGTCCGATGGCGACTGACATGACCAGGGGCAGCATCACCCGGCAGCTGATCGGTTTCTCGGTCCCGCTGATCCTGGGCAATCTCTTCCAGCTTTCCTACAACATGGTGGATACCATCGTGGTGGGACGCTTTGCCGGCAGTGCCGCACTGGCGGCGGTGGGGACCTGCGATCAGGTGATGAACCTGCTGATCCTGGGGGTATCGGGGATCTGTGTCGGCGCCTCGGTGCTGATGGGACAGTTCTTCGGGGCGAACGACCGGGAAAAACTGCTGGATGAGATGCGGACCATGACGGTGATCGGTCTGATCTTCGCCCTGGCGGTCATGGCGCTTGGCATCCCCCTGACGGGGACCATCTTTTCGCTGATGCGCGTCCAAAAAGAAATGCTCGGGGAAGCGACACTGTATCTGCGTGTCATTTTCGCCGGGATGCCATTCACCTGCCTGTACAATATCTATGCCGCGGCGCTGCGCAGCATCGGGGATTCAAAGACTCCGATCCGTTTTCTTGTGATCTCCTGCCTGATCAATATCACGCTGGATCTCATCCTGGTGGCGTGGGCGCGGATGGGAGTGGCCGGCGCGGCGCTCGCCACCGTGGCCGCCCAGGCATCCAGCGCGGTCTTGTGCATCCGGTATGTGGGCCGGTATGTGCCGATGCTCCGTATCTCCTGGCGCGGCCTGCGCCTGGATCGGGCCCTGGCCCGGAAGACTTTGTCCTACGGCGGCATGACGGCGCTGCAGCAGTGCAGTCAGCCGGTGGGGAACATCATCATCCAGAGCAGCGTGAACGCTCTTGGCGTTTCCGCCGCGGCGGCGTTCAGCGCCGTGAGGAAGATCGAGGACATCGGGCTTTTGCCCGGACGCAGCATCTCCACCGCCATCACCGCGTTCACGGCCCAGAACAAGGGCGCGAAGAATGAGGCGCGTATCCGGCGGGGGTTCCTGAGAGGGATGGGGATGGAGACTGTCGTGGGCATGGCGATGAGCGCCGTGATCCTCCTGGCGCGTTTTCCCCTGATGGATCTGTTCACGCGGGACGGATCCATCGTGACGGACGGCGTCCGGTATTTTGACCTGATCGGTTACTGCTATATCCTGCCCTGCGTCACCAACGGGATCCAGGGCTATTTCAGAGGCGTGGGGAGGATGACGGTGACTTTCCTGGCGACGCTCACCCAGATCTCGGTGCGCGTCCTGGCCACCCTGCTTTTGACGCCGTCCATGGGGATCTCCGGTGTCGGTCTGGCCTGCGTCCTCGGCTGGTCGGCGATGATCCTCTGGCAGCTCCCGCTCCAGATCCGTACCATGCGCCGCGGTTGATGATTGCCATTTCGGTCGTGATGTGGTATGATAACACCAGCACAAAATCGAGACGGCGGTCCCGGGCATCCGACGGGAAGTGGACCTGACGAACGGATACCGGCGCGGCCGCGGCACACTGCCGGCGGATCACCCATATCTGATGCATATCGTGGCCCCCGGCAGGTCATACGCTCCTGAGGAGGACGGACGCATGCTGAAAGAATTCGAGAAAAGAAAGCCTGAGGACAAGGAAGCCCTGAACGCCGAGATCAAAAGTGTACGCGAGACCATCCTGGGCCAGCAGCAGCTGCTCCGGGACGCAAAGCTGCCCGTCATCGTCATGATCGAGGGCTGGGCGGCCGCGGGAAAAGGAAGCCTGATCAAGGAACTGATCAGCGAGATCGATCCGCGTTTCTATCATGTGGTATCGCCGGTGGTCCTTCCCGAAAAGGACGAGCGCTACCCGTTCCTGTATCAGTACGCCTCCTCCATCCCGGAAAACGGCAAGATCCTTTTCATGGATTCGGGCTGGATGGAGAGCGTGGTCCGCAAGTACCTCAGGCATGAGATCACCAAGGAAGAGTACCGGCGCAGGCTGCGCCAGGTGAATGAATTCGAGCGCCAGCTCCGGGACGGGGGATACCTCATCCTGAAGATATTCCTGCACATCGAGAAGAGTGAGCAGGGGGAGAGGCTCAGGGCCCTGGCGGAGGATCCGCAGACGGAGTGGCGGGTCACTCAGGAGGATATCTGGCAGCACCGGGAGTACAAGCACTTTACGGAAGCCTATGACGAGTTCATGGAGAAGACCGGCGATACCATCAAGTGGTACGTCCTGGACGGCAGCCGCCGCAAGACCGCTGTGAGGGACGCCATGAAGCTCCTGAGGGATACCATCCAGCACGGCCTGGATCACGGCCGGTATGTGGGCGAGCCTTTCTC
>CADCQZ010000426.1 GCA_902803675.1 uncultured Eubacteriales bacterium | reverse complement strand
GGCGGCAGGGGCAGGGTCTCCCGGTTGGGATCCAGACCTCCGTGAAGGCGGCCGTTGACCCGCACCAGCATCTCGCCCGCGGTGGTCAGTTTCAGCCGCAGGCCGGTCTTGCCGCGCATGTCATCGGGCACCAAAGCCTCCGCGTGCAGGAAGACGGTGCCGTCCGGAGTGAAATAAAGGTCGCCCCGCCTGAGCGCCCGGGGCGTTTGATCGTCGTACGCATAGGAGGCGTCCCCGGTCTGGCGCCCCTCCCGGATCGTCCAGCCGGTGATCTCACACTGCCTGAGGATCAGCCTTTTTTTGAGCCAGCCGATGCGCACCCGGGTCCACTCGTCCGGGAGCATGGACCGGCGGATGACTTTCACGTGTGCCATTTTCCCCTCTCACTTTCTCCACAGGAAGGGCTCCCGGGCCGCCTCGAAGCGCGCGGACAGCCCGAGGTCCTTCCGCGCCCGGTCCCCGATCCAGTCCAGGCATTTCCCCAGCGCGGCGCAGTGGGCGCACTCACCCCGCGCCGAAAGACGGATCGGATCTGCGTCCCTGTCCCTGATCTCCAGCCAGCCCCCGTCCGCCCGGACGCGGGGCGCGATCACCTCTTCGAACCAGTTCTCAAGCTCCATGGCCGCCTTCCTTTTTCCCCGGGCGTTTCCCCGGGATCCGCACCGTTGAAGAAGGGCTGCCGCGGTGACCCGCGGCAGCCCCGGAAAAAGTTCTCTTGTTATCTGGCGTTGAACCAGGCGTTGGCTTCGTCGGTCAGGGTCTGGCCGCCGGCGCTCAGCCAGGACTCCACGTAGGCGTCCCACTCGTCCAGGGACTTCTCACCGCGGATCATGGCCACCCAGGCTTCATCACGGATGGTGTTCAGCTCAGCGAACAGGTCGTTGCTGGGCAGGGTCTCGGTGACGGCATCCTGGATGTAGCTGTTGTACTGATCCTTCTTGAACCAGTTCAGGCGGTTGGCGATGGAGGGATCCTTGTAGAAGGCCATGTCATAGGCCAGGGTGGAGAAGGCGCGGTCGGCGCCGTACAGGCTGCGGCAGCCCCACACGCCCACGGCGTTGAGCTCCTCGTTGCCCATCAGGCGCTTGATGGTGCCGCCCTCCACCTTCTCGTAATGGGTGCCCTCGATGCCGGCGAAGGCGGTCATGTACAGCTCGTCGTCCGTGGCGAAGGCGTTGAGGATCTTGAAGATCACGGCCAGCTTCTCATCGGACATATCGGCGTTGTACACCGCGCTCTCGCTCACGGCCACGGGGGTGCCCACTTCCCAGCCGTAGTCCCCGGAGGGGCCGGCCGGCCAGGGGCCGTACACGAACTTGGAATCCGCACCGTTGACGGCCCAGTATTCCTGCGCGCAGCGGCCGCCGTCATCGCCCATGACTTCCTTGAGGCGGTAGTGGTCGATGGAGGCGTTGGCGCTCACGCCGTACAGGCCGTTCACCATGCCGTGGGAGATGGCCCAGTAGCTGCCCTCCACGGACTCCTTGCCGGCCACGAACTCCGGATCGATCAGGCCGTCGGCGTACATCTTGGCCAGGATGCCGATGACTTCCTTGGCTTCGGGGGTCACGTCGGCGTTCACGATGGTGCCGTCCTTGTTGACCCAGTAGGAAGAGCTGCCGCTGAAGCCGATGCCCAGGCCGTAGGAGCCGAACAGGGCCTTCATGGCGGTGATGGAGCAGCCGTAGGTGTCATCCTTGCCGTTGCCGTCCGGGTCTTCCTTGGCGAAGCGGCCCATCAGGGCGACGAAGTCATCCACGGTCTTGGGCAGCTGATCCTCCGCGACCTGGAGCTTGTCCAGCCAGTCGCCGCGGTAGATCAGGGTCTTGTAGGGCATGGAGCCGTCGGGCTTGAAGGAGGGCAGCACGATCATCTTGCCGTCCTTCATGGACGCCTTCTTCCAGGCCTCCACGTCGCCCTTCAGGTCGCCGTAGGCGGCGCCGGACATGATGAACTCGTACACGTCCGGGGCGTTCTCCTTGAAGAACTCCTCGTCCCAGGTCTTGATGACGCCCTGGTCATAGTAGGAGTTGAGCATCGTGGCGCTCTGGGCCAGGAACACGTCCGGAGCGGTGCCGCCGGCCAGGCGGGTGTTGAGGATCTCGCCGTAGTTGGCCTGCTCGATGTAGACCACTTCGATGTCCACGTCGATGCCGTGCTTTTCCTTGAGCATCTGCTCCACCAGGGGGGTGATCACGTCGTTGTCGTTGTCCACGGGGCCGAACATGTAACTGGCTACGGAGATCTTCATAGGCTCCTCAGCCAGGGCGGCGGGCAGCAGGCCGATGACCATCATCACGGCCAGCGCGATCGCCAGGATACGGGTGCGTTTCATAGTGGGACCTCCTTATGAAATTTATTTTGAAGGGACCTCATCCCTTCAAGGAACCGATCATGATCCCCTTGACGAAGAACTTCTGCACGAAGGGGTACGCGCACAGGATGGGCAGGGTGGTCACGAAGATGCAGGCCGCCTTCAGGCCCTCGGAGGACACCACCGATTCCATCTCCGCGGAATTGGCCGCGGCGCTGGTGTCCAATATCTCCTTGGACCCGGTGAGGATGATGCGGCGGAGCACGATCTGCAGAGTGAACTTGGTGTCGTCGGATATGTAGATCAGCACGTCGAACCAGCTGTTCCAGTGCCCCACCACCAGCCACAGGGCCACCGTGGCCAGGATGGGCTTTGACAGGGGCAGGATGATCTGCAGGAAGATGCGGAACCTTCCCGCCCCGTCGATGAGGCAGCTCTCCTCGATCTCCTCCGGCAGGGACATGAAGTAGTTGCGGATGATCACCATGTTGTAGGCGCTGATGAACCCGGGCAGGATCATGGAGGAATAGGTGTTCAGGAGCCCTAAATTCTTCACCACCAGGTAGGTGGGGATGAGGCCGCCGGAGAAGAACATGGTGAACACGATGAACAGCGTCCAGAAAGTGCGGTGGGGAAAGTACCGTTTGCTGAGCACATAGGCGCCCATGGCCGTGAAGAACAGCTGCAGCACCGTGCCGATCAGCGTGCGGATCAGGGTGTTTTTATACCCCATCCAGATATAGCGGTTGCCGATCACCCGGGCGTAATTGTCCCACGTGGCCTCCCTGGGATAGAGGAGCAGGCCGCCCCGGGTGGCGATGTGGCTGGGGGAAAGGCTCAGATTCAAAAGGTGCCAGAAGGCGATCACGATGGTGGCGCTCAAAAGCACCAGCAGCGTGTAGATCAGCAGTTTCCCGATCCCGAAACGTTTCTGTACCATGGCCGGCCTCCTCACCAGATGCCTTCGCCGCTGATGCGCCGGGCGATCACGTTGGTGCCCAGGACCAGCACGAAGGCGATCACGTTCTTAAAGAGGCCCACGGCCGTGGCCTGGGCATACTTCATGTCCCCCAGGCCGTAGCGGTACACGTAGGTGTCGATGATATCGCCGGTCTGATACACGGCGGAGTTGTACAGGTTGAACACCTGGTCGAAGCCCGCGTCCATGATGGAGCCCACGTTCAGGATCAGCATCACCACGATGGTGCTCACCAGGGAGGGGATGGTGATGTAGCGGGTGCACTGCCAGCGGGTGGCCCCGTCCACCACCGCCGCCTCGTAGAGCTCCTGATCGATGCCGGCGATGGTGGCCAGGTACAGTATGGAGGACCAGCCCACGTTTTTC
>CADCQZ010000425.1 GCA_902803675.1 uncultured Eubacteriales bacterium | reverse complement strand
GCAGGTCATCAACATGCTGGAAGAGATGCAGGAGGAGATGGGCATCGCCTTCCTCTTCATCTCCCACGACCTGTCCATGGTCAGCCATATCTCCCACCGCGTCGGGGTCATGTACCTGGGCCACCTGGTGGAGATGGCGGACATGCGGGAACTCTATGAGCACCACCTGCATCCCTACACCACGGCCCTCATGTCCGCAGTGCCCATCGCGGACCCGGACAAGGCCGCCGCGACGAAGCGGATCGTGCTCCAGGGCGACGTCCCGACCCCCATCAATCCCCCCAGCGGCTGCCCCTTCCGCACCCGCTGCGCGCATTGCACCCAGCGCTGCGCGGAAGAGATGCCGCAGATGAAAGAGGTTTCCCCGGGCCATTTCCTGGCCTGCCACGTGATGGAAAACGCTTAATGCAGCTGGATCAATCCAGACAAAGGAGGACTTTGTGATGGCCAAGCTTCCCGCACGCAACGAGATCGACCCGAAGTACCGCTGGGACCTGACCCACATCTTTGCCGCGCAGGCGGACTGGGAGGCGGCCCTGAAAGCCTGCGAGGAAAAGGTGAAAACCGTCGCCGCCTTTGAGGGCAAAGTGGCGGAGGATCCGCGCAGGGTGATCCGGGCGTATTTCGCCTTCCAGGATGAGCTGATGCCCGTCATCGAATACGCCTTCCTCTCCCGGGAGGGCGACAACGGCGACCCTGAAGCCCAGGCCATGTTCATGCGGGCCATGGGGCTGATCACCCAGGCCTCCGCGGCGGGCGCCTTCCTGGAGCCGGAACTCCTCTCCATGGACGAGGCGGCGCTGCAGGCCATGATCGACGATCCGGACATGGCGGACTACGACGCCTACCTGAAGGGCCTCCTGCGGCAGAAGCCCCACACCCTCAGCAAGAACGAGGAACGCCTGCTGGCCTCCCTGGGCGAGGTGCTGAACGGCGCCGACAACACCTACGGCGCGCTGACGAACGTGGACATGCACTTCCCGGACATGGAGCTGCCCGACGGTTCGAAGGAGCCCCTGACGGACGGAACCTGGGGCCCCTTCCGCGAGTCCCCGGACCGGGAGCTCCGCAAACAGTCCTTCGAGAAGATCATGCTGGGCTATGAGGCCTTCGGCACCACCATCGCCTCGACCTATGCCACCAGCGTGAAGAACGACTGCGCCGTCGCCGCCGCCCGGCACTATGCGGACGCGCTCGCGGCGCGCATGGATCCCCTGGAGATCCCGCGGGCGGTCTATGACAACCTGATCGCCGTGATCCACGAGTCCCTGCCCATCCTGCAGGAGTACCTGGAGCTGCGCAAGAAGCTTCTGGGCGTGGACGAACTGCACATGTATGATCTCTACTGCCCGCTGATCCCCGACTATACCATGGACATGCCTTACGAGAAGGCCTTTGACCTGGTGCTGGCGGGCCTGAAGCCCATGGGGGAGGACTACCTGGACAAACTGCGGGAGGCCCGCACCGGCGGCTGGATCGATGTGTATCCTGCCCAGGGCAAGTCCTCCGGCGCCTTCTCCTCCGGCGATCTCCGCCATGTGCACCCCTATGTGCTGCTGAACCACAACGACAACCTGGACAGCGCCTTCACCATCGCCCATGAGCTGGGGCACAGCATGCACTCCTTCTACTCCAACACGAACCAGCCCCTGCCCAAGGCGGACTACAGCCTGTTCGTGGCGGAGGTGGCCTCCACCTGCAACGAAGCGGTGATGCTGCGCCACCTGCTGAAGGAGTTCACGGAGCCCAAGGCCCAGGCCTACCTGCTGAACCATTTCCTGGAGCAGTTCCGGACCACCTGCTTCCGGCAGACCATGTTCGCCGAATTTGAGTTGATCGCCCATGAGATGGCCGCGAAGGGCGAGCCGCTGACCAAGGAGACCCTGTCGAAGGCCTACTATGAGCTGAACAAAACCTACTACGGCGGGGCCTGCACGGTGGATGAATGGATCGCCAACGAGTGGATGCGCATCCCGCACTTCTACCGCTCCTTCTATGTGTATGTCTACGCCACGGGCCTCTGCGCCGCCGTGACGCTCTCCGAGAAGATCCTCACGGAGGGTGAAAGCGCCGTGAAGGACTACCGCAAGTTCCTCTCCGCGGGCTGCTCCGTGCCGCCCATCGACGCGCTGAAGCTGGCGGGCGTGGATATGGCGTCCCCCGAACCCCTGCGCAAGGCCATGGGGGTCTTCCGCGACACGCTGGAACAGTTCAAAGAGGCGGTGGCAAAGCTGTGAGCGACGGACCCATCATGCTGGGTTATGACCGGGACGAGGCGCTGGCCTTCATCCTCCGGCGGATCAACCGCCGGGAGCACATGGAACTGGACGGGATGATCGAGAAACTGATCCTCCAGGCCATCGACGCCGATCTCGCCTTCATGCATGAGACCGGCGTCCTGCGGGAGGACGGCAGCGCGGGCGACGCCTACTACGAGGAGGATGACGCCTTCGAGGCGATTGTCGAAGACCTCGCCGAGCGCAACGCCATGAGCCCCGAGCAGGCGGTGAAGATGGCCTCTCTGGTGGACGATTTCATGGACGCCCAGCAGGCGTATCTGGAGTACTGCGGACTGGTGCAGGACGAGGATTGACCGAAAAAAACCGATTTCAGGAGACGGCAGGCCGGCTTTTCACCCGGTTCTGCCGTTTTTTTGAGCCGCGAAACGGGTTTTTACCATAAATCAATAACGAAAATGTCGGATTTGGGCTTGATTCTTCCGATGAATCCATGTTACAATGGTGACAGCAAAAAAACTGAGGAGGTGTCCCTTTTGAATTACGCGGAAGAGTCTTTGCGTCTGCACGGTGAGTGGCAGGGCAAGATTGAGGTGATATCCCGGGTGCCGGTACAGAACAAGGACGATCTGTCCCTGGCCTACACGCCGGGTGTCGCGCAGCCCTGTCTGGAGATCCAGAAGGACTATGACAAGTCCTTCTCCCTGACCCGCCGTCACAACCTGGTGGCGGTCATCACCGACGGCACGGCTGTCCTGGGCCTCGGCGACATCGGCCCGGAGGCGGGCATGCCCGTCATGGAGGGCAAGTGCGCCCTCTTCAAGTCCTTCGGCGACGTGGACGCGTTCCCGATCTGCATCCGCTCCAAGGATGTGGACGAGATCGTCCGCACCATCTACCTGATCTCCGGCTCCTTCGGCGGCAT
>CADCQZ010000424.1 GCA_902803675.1 uncultured Eubacteriales bacterium | reverse complement strand
CCCTGGGGCGGGGCGATGCGCACCTTGAAGGAGTTTTTGCCGTCCACGGTCTCGGCTACCAGGCTGACGGCCTTTCCCTCCCCGCCGGATATATTGACGGCGGTGTCCAGGTCATAGGCCAGCTTGTGCATGTGGGTGTTGTAGATGGCGCGGCAGCCGCTGGAAAGCACGGCCCGCACCGCGTCCACGGCGATATAGTACCCCTCCTCAAAGGAGGTGGTGGAGAAGGTCTCGTTGAGCAGCAGGAGCCCCTTTTCAGTCAGAAGGTCATAGAGCTCCCGGAACCGGCTGCACTCCTCACCCAGGCGGCCCAGGTCCATCGTCTTGTCCTCGTCGGCGGGGAAATGGGTGAGCACCTGATCCGCGGGGGAGAACTGAAAACTTGACGCGGGCACCGATATGCCCCCCTGGGCCAGCAGGAAGAGCTGCCCCACCGCCTGGGTCACGGTGGTCTTGCCGCCCCGGTTGGCCCCGGTGAGGATGTACACGCGCTTTTCCCTGTCGAAAGCAAGGGAGTTGAGCGTCACGTCGCCGGGGGCCATGGCGCTGATAAGGCGCAGGTTGCAGAAATCCACCGCGGTCATGCCGGCGGGGCTGCCGTCATCCGGGAGCGTTTCGGGCTTCGTGAAGGTCCAGCCCTTCTGCCGGCAGGCCTCGATGAACTCCGCCCAGCGGGTGTAATAGAGCAGCTCCGGGATCAGGTCCGCGATCTGGCGCACGCTCACGTTCAGGTATCGGCCCAGGACGTCCTTGAGGCGCTTGGCGACGCGGCTGGCCAGCATGGAGGCCGCGTTGTCCAGCTGCCTTGTCACGGTGTTGAGGCCGTCCGCGTCCGGTACCCGGGCCAGGGACAGGGCCATGAGAGGATTGCGCGCCATCATGGATGCCTGGGTATAGCGCATGGCCGCATTGAGGAAACCGCTCTCCGTGTTTTCGGCGGGATAGGCGGAATAGCTGCCGTTCCAGTCCGCCTCGGGGTATATATCGTCTCTCTGTGATACGGCGTTCAGGAAATTCTTGATCAGCCCGGAACGGGTGAAGGGTTTTTTGTTCACCGTGACCAGCCCCATGCTGACCGCTTCGAAACGTTCATTCAGGTTGATGCCCACGGTGACGGACTTGACATCCGACGCGGTGACGCGCATCTCCTCCACGTCCTTTTTAAGGGCCGCGAAGCCGCGGTCGCGATAGATCCCGTCCACCGTATCCCGCAGGTTCCGAAGGCCGGCGGACTTTAAGTCCCGGTCGGACAGGCACTCCCGGATGGCTTCCACGGTGACGATGTAATCGTGGTATTCCTCCAGGCGGTGCATCAGGTCCCACAATCCGGAAGCGTCCGTGGTGTCCCGCCGCACCACGCCGTAATCGTAAAAGGTCTTCACCTGTTCCAGGAGCTTCATCAGCTTCTCCCGGATCTCCGGGTGCCTGAGGATGTCCTCGAACACGTCGGCCCGGAAAGCGCTCACCTCAGGGTCGGCGGTGAGGCTCACCATCACCCGCTTTATAAGGGCCTGCTCCTGGGGGGCTTTGGTCACCTTTTCCGTGACGGCGTCCAGGCCCAGGTCGTGCCAGGCGGCTTCGGGCAGTTCCCGGTAGGTGACGCGGTCCTGGTACGGGAACAGGATGCTCAGGTTTTCCGCGGGATCTGTTTTCAGGTCGTTCATCGTGAGGCTCCTATCGCCGTCATGCCGGCGTGATATCCTTACGGGGACAGAGAGGGTCCATGTGTCTCCATTATAATCGTGAAAACGTGGGAAAGCAACATGTCCGACGCGGCGGATGGATTTGACGCATCGATCCGCAGGGGATATAATAGACGCGACAAATGAATAGCCGGTGTATCTGCGCAGCGATGCGCGGCGCGCTCCTCACAAAGGTGCGCGTCACAGGAACGCGGATGAGATTTCCGGGCTATCCCAGTAACCGTGAAGCGGACGAACGCGCGTATGGAAGCCACTGCGAAAGCGGGAAGGTGCGCAAGTAGGATGATGCCAAGCCGGGAGACTTGTTTACACCGTGATCTGATCATTCCCCTGGGGGTGGGATATGCTGTAGAGCCTTTTTTACGAGGCTCTGTTGGCGTTCCTCAGGGAGGAACGCTCTTTTTATGGAGCGCCTCCCGCTGATTCATTTGATCAAAAAATGAGGAGGGACAAACTTATGTCCAAGAAACTCGTCTCCCTGTTCCTGGCGGCGCTGATGCTCCTGAGCTGTCTGCCCGCCCTGGCCGATGATGCCGTCACCGTGACGGACATGCACGGCCGGGAGATCACCCTGGCGGAGCCCGCGGTGCGGGTGGTGGCCATGCAGCCCTCGGACTGCGAGATCCTCTGCGCCATCGGCTGCGAGGAAGCCCTGGTGGGCATCGGCCAGTACTGCGACTATCCGGCTTCGATCACCGCGCTGCCCGTGGTGCAGTCCGGCAATGAGACCAACATCGAGGAGATCCTGGCGCTGGATCCCCAGGTGGTCTTCATGAACGACATGAGCCAGAGCGAGGAACAGGTACAGCAGCTGGAGAGCAACGGCGTCAAGGTCGTGGTCAGCAAAGCCACGGACATCGAGGGCGTGTACTACGCTATCCGCATGATCGGCAAGGTGATGGGCCGGGATGAAGCCGCTGAAGCCGTCGTCGCCGACATGCAGGCCACCTTCGAGGAGATCAGGTCAAAGTCCGCTGATGAAGGCAAGACCGTGTACTTCGAGGTCTCTCCCCTGCAGTGGGGCCTGTGGACGGCCGGCAAAGGCACTTTCATGGATGAGCTGGCCGGTATCTGCGGCCTGACCAACGCCTTTGCCGACGTGAACGACTGGGCCTCCGTCAGTGAGGAGCAGGTGATCGCCCGGGATCCCGACTATATCGTGACCATCACCATGTACTACGGTGAGGGCCCCACCCCCGTGGAGGAGATCCTGGGCCGCGAGGGCTGGCAGGATATGAAGGCCGTGAAGGACGCGCAGGTGTTCAACGCCTCCGATTCCAACGCCCTTTCCCGTCCCGGCCCGCGTCTGAAGGACGCCGCCGTTGAACTGTACAACTTCCTGAACGGGATCGCGCAGGACGAGGTCCCCGCTGCCTGAATATGCGTCCCCGGGGGGCCGGCATCGCTCCGGCTCCCCGTTCTTTCTTAAGAGGCTGATATGAAGGATGCCCGATACCTTAAAAGGGAACGGTTCACGCCATTGATCTATATGCTCCTGACGGTGTGTCTTTTGCTGACCATGATCCTGTGCGTGTGTATCGGCAGTGTACGCATCGCTTTCAGGGATACCGTCACAGCCGTGTGGAACGCGGTCTGGGGGCTGAACATTCCGGAGAACATCGCGAAAAACATCATACTGAACGTGCGTCTGCCGCGCGTGCTTTGCGTCGCCCTGGCGGGCGCCGCGCTGTCGCTGTGCGGCGCGGCCATGCAGGGGCTTTTGCGCAATCCCCTGGCGGACGGCTCCACCATGGGCGTATCCTCCGGCGCGGCTCTGGGCGCCGTGACCGCCATGGCTCTGGGCATCACGCTGCCCGGTTCTTCCTACGGCGGCGTCATGATCACGGCTATGGCCTTCGCCTTCGGATCCCTCGCGCTGATACTGTCGCTGGCCTACACGCTGGACCGGTCCCTGGCCACCGGCAGCATCATCCTGATCGGCGTCATTTTCACGATGTTCATATCATCGATCATATCCCTGATCATCACTTTCGCCAGCGATCATACCCGCTCCCTCGCTTTCTGGACGCTGGGCTCCTTTTCCGGGGTCAATTACGATCAGGTCAGGCTGCTGTGCCTGGCGCTGATCGTATGCGGCGGGGTGATCCTGCGCTTTGCCCCGGAGCTCAACGCCTTCGCCATCGGGGAAGACAATGCCCGGCATGTGGGCGTGAACGTCAGGCGCGTCAAGCTCCTGATCCTGATCACGGTGT
>CADCQZ010000423.1 GCA_902803675.1 uncultured Eubacteriales bacterium | reverse complement strand
TTCTGCTGGTACGCCACCACATACAGGCACAGGTCGAAATGATAGGTGTCCTTCCTGTAAAGGGCCGCGGCGATATCCCTGGTAGCATACAGGGAAGCGCCGTCCGATTTGAGGATCAGGCAGGGCGGCATGTCCCATTTTTCGAGATCGACGATCTTCGCGCCGTCCGAATCCACCAGCAGCCCGCGGGCGTTCAATTCATCGATGACCCGCTGCATTTTATCGTTGTAGAAGCTCTCGCCGGCATAGCTGTCGAAATGCACGTTCAGGATGTCATAGATCTTCTGCACATCTCTGAGGGTGATGGCCTTGAAGCGATCGAACAATTCGATCGCTTCCGGATCGTGGTCCTCGATGGCCTTGAACCATTTCCTGCCCTCATCGAACAGTGCGGCATTCTCCGCCGCTTCCCGGTGAAAGCGCTGATACAGTTCCGTCAGAGCCGCGATCCCGCCTTCGCTGATCTTTTCGGGGCTGCCCCAGTGTTTATAGGCGGTGATCAGATTGCCGAACTGCGTTCCCCAATCGCCCAGGTGATTGATGCCGACCGTTTTCCACCCCAGAAACTGATAGATCCTCATCAGGCTGTTGCCGAGGACCGTTGTGGACAGGTGGCCGATATGGAAGCGTTTTGCGATATTGACGGAGGAGTAATCCATGCAGACCGTCTTTCCGTTTCCGATCGTATCGCTTCCCCAGTGATCGGGATCGGACAGGATATCGCTCAGTGTATTCCTGGCAAAAGTCTCACGGTCAAAAAAGAAATTCAGATATCCGCCGACAGCCTGTACGCTGAACGCTTCGGGAGCCTCGAGCGCGTCACGCAGCTTGGCCGCGATGGCCGGCGGAGCCGCCCGCAGGACTTTGCTCAACCGGAAGCAGGGAAAGGCCAGATCGCCCATCTTGCTGTCCGGAGGCACTTCCAGAGCGTCCGAGATCTCAAAAGGGATCACCGTTGCGGGATATAATGACGCGAGACATTTCTTCAAATTCTCAGATATCAGGGCACGCATGTTCATCGACGAAATACCTCCAAGTAAAATGGGTACATTAAAAGACCCCCTTATATGATACCATGAAACAAGGGTTAAAGCAATTATCCGCTCTGTTTATATCGATGTCTTTTTCCTGCTTTTGAGATCGTTTCGCAAAACGGTCTTTGAGCCCGAACGCGGGAGATCACTCTTTTTCAAGCGCGAGGGACAGGGGTCATTCCTCGGGCTCTTTGGGCAGGATCAGCCTGACGCCTCTCCTCAATACGTAATCCGATCTGAGCCAGTACTGGCCGCCTGAAAAAGCGTCGGTCTCGATGAAGTACCGCGCCCCTTCGATCTCTTCGGGGCTTTGGACCGGAACGAACCGGCCGTCATCGGCCAAACGGTAGATCTCGGTCCCTTTGATCCTGGAGAATGTTGCCGAAAGGGCGGAATCCATGACGTGGAAGTAATCACCGTCTTCACTTATGCGGTCGGTGAGGGCGATATGACCTTTGACCACACTGAAAGAGAACACGGCGCCGCGCTCAAAGAAACTGAGGACTTCGCCTTTGGTGTTGTACAGGTCATAGCGCGTCCTGAAACCGAATTCCTTCCCCGCGTTTCCGATCAGTGTCGAATTGAGCGTACCGCCTTCCACCAGGCAGAAACGGTATTTCTCCGCCAGCCTTCCGGGTTCCGTTTCAATGCCTTCGTGCCCGAGGATCTTTAACGCGGTGGAGAGGGCGAAAATAGCGCAGCCGGATTTCTGCAGTTCGCTGTTTTTATAGGGAACTGATTTCCACGTGCCGTTGAGCTGATCGTAAGGCTTCACAGGCGAGGCTGCGGCATCGTTCTTATTGGCGGACGGGACGAACGTGACGGGTATCTCACGGCCGCCGGCTTCGCACTGTGTGAAGGGTTCCCCGCCTTCCGTCTCGATCATCCAGCGGATATACCGCCCATTATTATCTTCACTGATATAATGATCGACAGCCACGTCGCTCTTTGTGACGCGCAGCTGTCCGAGATCGTTCTTAAGGATGATGGTGCCTGTGGCGCTCGTGGTGATGACTGTGGCCGTGACGGATCCGTTATCACAGGTGCATTCGGCGCTGACTGCTCCGCTTTTCTCGGGATTGATCCTGACCGACGTGCAGACCGCGTCGCCGCAGACCTGATCGGAGGAGACGGGCGTCAGCATGATGCGTTTCTTTCCGGATCCGAAAGCGGGTATGCGGACCCGCCATATCCCGTTTTCATCCATGCTCGATCTGCGGTCCGCTGTTAGGTCAAGACCCCAGTCTGTTTTGATGAGAACGTGGTCTGTATTCGCTGAGGAAGAAAACGTGGCTACGATGCTGTCCTGATAAGCGGTATAGTTCTGCTTGTCCGTCGTGATCTCATCGGAAATAAAAGGCTTCACGGTATCCGGCAGGCGGAAGATGCTTACGTGCCCGTCGGTGGTCCCATCCGAGATGCGGATATGGGTGTATGTGACATGGTCCGATCTGCCCTCCGGGAGATCGATGGTCAATTCGCGGTCCATGGGGAACAAAACAGCTTCGCCTTCTTCCGCCACAGCATGCCAATCGTCAAGATCGCTTTCGACTCCGACGGTATAGCTGGCGGCATCGCTCACGATGGTGAGCACATTGCTGCCCTTTGGCTGATCCTGATCCAGCAGGATCTCTTCTTCAAGACTGTCACAGTCAAGGATGCCCAGGGGCACGGTCAGGCTTGAATTGATCGTCGAGATCCGAAGGGAGGCTCCGCTGACGACGCTGCCGTCAGGCAGCGCGCAGACATGGATGATATCCCCATCCGCGCCTGCGGTCCTGTCCAGGAGAAAATGGTCGTCATCGCACTCGGCTGTCCAGATACCGCCGGAATGCACCGTGAGTGAATGGATACCGCCGTAAACATAGAATACACCGCCTTCTCCTTCACAGGAGATGCCGGATCCGGGAAGTACATCGAATGAAACGTCGTCTGATTCGGCCTCATGACCACTCACGTGCTTCAATGTGCAGCTGACGGTGTAATGCCCCGTCTGGCGCGGCTGGTAAGAAAAAAGACCGCTTTTGCCCGTCTGACGCCAGACGATATCATTTTCACGCAGGACAGTTATGAAAAACTCCGTATCATCGGGATCCAGGTCGTTTTCGACCGATATCCTGACGGGCTCCCCAAGTGTGACCCTGTCTGAGGAGAGCTTCACTTCACATTCCAATACGCCATACACTTCGAAGGGCACCGAAACGGTCTCTTCGGGCCCGGATCCGTCTTTTGCCGTCACTTCCAGTACATAATCGCCGGCGTCGCGGGGGATATAAGCTCCGGTCCTGCTCGTTGTTTCCGCGCTTGAAAACAATTTCTTATCATCCCGTGAAACGGTGTAAACAAACAGCGATCTGTCGCTGCTGACGAGGAAATCAAGCTCCTGGCCGGAAAAAAGTGTATCGGCAGACAGTGAGACAGCGGTCTCGGCTCCGGCGGAACAGACACCAAGTATCATTATGATCAATACGGCAAAATACAGTCTGCGCATAGCTGAGATCCTTTCATTGAGATCTGATACGATTATAAATCAAATCCCGGCGATTGAAAACATGATTTTACGGGCCATTATCGACGGACGCGGATAACATAAGGCAGGAAAAACCATCGGAATGCAGAATGATATATAGTTAAGCATCGGGTACGCAGCAGGAGGCAGTATGCTGATCGATCGATTCAAACAGGCCTGTACTTTAGAACAGTGGGAAGCCGGCGAAGGGCTGCTCCGGTCCAGCGGCCTGGGCAGGAACATTTCGGACAGCGAAGCCTGCTTTGAGATCCGGGACAACGGGACAGTCTGTCATGTCCGTGTCACAGCCGTTTCGGTCGACTGCGACTGCGGAGCGGACATTTGCGCGCATCGTGCCGCCGCCTTGCTGTACTGTCAAAAAAACGGCATCCTGACCGATCTTGAGATCCGTTGGTCCGCGCGATCGGAAAACGTCATAAGCGAAGCGTGGAAAAAAGCCCATATGTCCTCGGAACTGAGGCTGGTCCCGGTACTGCAGTTGAAGGATCGACAGCTTTATCTTCTTTTCAGGATCGGTGACACGAAGCTGTACAGCGTCAGCGCGGCCGCTCTTTTGAGCGCCAGACGCGAGGGCAGAGAGCTCCCTGTAAAGGACGATCTCGCGATCGGCCATGACCTGTTGTGGTTCGGCGACAGGGAAGAGCTTCTTCTGAACGTATTGGAAGGCGCTTCGAAGGACAGTTATAAAGGGAAATGGCTCCGGCTCGGCGAGGGTCTGTGCGGGGCCGTGCTTGACCGTCTGGATGGCCTGGATTTCGAGTACAGACACGGTACCCGCAAAAAAGCCTGCCGCGGCATACCGCAGTGGAGCGGACCGCTGCGGTTTTCCCTCACCGGCAATATGATGAAGGCCGTTCTGAGCGTCTCGCTCCCTGAAGGGTTTATCCTGTTCGAACACGGCCGGTTCATCTGCGCCGGTGATTCCCTGTGGGCTGTGGACCGGCATGACCGTCCGCTGTATGACGCGCTCGCGTCCCTGTCCGAAGGAGGCTCCGAGGTCTCCGCCGTATTTACATCCGATCAACGGTCCGTACTTTTCCATGAGATCGTTCCCTGGCTCGAGGGAAGGCATGAACTGACTATCGATCCCGAACTGAAGAATAAACTTGAAAACCTGGATGAGATGCGCGGGAAAGTCTTCCTGGATGTTTCTCACGGTGATATCATCGCCGAGATCCATTTTGTTTACGGAAGGATCGACATCAATCCGTTCAGAGCCGCGGACCAGGCACCGGTGCTTTTACTGCGCAACGGCACGGAGGAAGAGCGGATCATGGCGGTTTTGGCAGACGCCGGCTTCCGGGTCAGAAAAGGGCTCGCGTACCTTGACAACAGCGAGCAGATCTTCGCTTTTCTGAAGGAACGGTTGCCGCTGCTCCAGGGATCCTGCGAGGTCTACATGAGCCGGGATTTTGAAAGGATCATTCCGAGAAAGCCCCGTTTTCACGGCGTTATGCGATCGGAAACGCAGGGCTTCCGGCTGGAGCTCCTGGATGATGATGTGCCAGTGCCGCTGATCCCGATCATGGAAGCTCTCGCGAAGAAAAAGAAGTATTTCCGTCTGGCGGACGGTTCCTTCATCCTGCTTGATGATATCAGGGACTGGGAAAATTTCGTTGAAGCTGTCAATGAGGGGCACAGCGGCGGGAACGGAAGATTCAGCGACTTCTTTGAATATTATAAAGCACCGTGGATCAGTTCCCTGATATCGAAGAACAAACTTCCGTGGAAAGCGGACGAAAAGGTCACGGATATCATCAATTTCAGGACCGAAGTGCCGGAACCCGATATGAAAGGCATGCATCCCTATCAGGTGCGCGGGTTTGAATGGCTGTACACGCTGCATAAACTCGGCATGGGCGGTATCCTGGCCGATGAGATGGGTTTGGGGAAAACGATCCAGGCGATAGCCGTGATCCTCCAGATGAGAAACGAGGATGAGGAAAAGATGCCGTCCCTCATCGTGGCTCCCACTTCCCTGACCTATAACTGGTATTCGGAATTCAAGCAGTTCGCTCCGTCGCTGGAGGCGTTTATCCTGCAGGGACCTCAGGACAGGCGCAGAAAGGATCTGGAGCTGTGTATGAACGCGTCTCAAACGGATGTCGTTCTGACCAGCTATCCTATTTTGAGACGGGACGCCTCCCTTCTGGCCCGGTACCGCTTCCGCTTTGTGATCCTGGACGAAGCGCAGGAAGTGAAAAACGCGATGACTCTGGCGGCTCACGCGGTGAGATGTCTGCAGGCGCAGACCAGGTTCGCCCTGACCGGAACGCCCCTGGAAAACCACATCGGAGAACTGTGGAGCATTTTCGATTTTATCCTGCCGGATTATCTCCCTTCCTATTCGGTATTCATGTCCAGATGGGGGAAAGGGGAGGGCACACAGGAGCTTTACGAGAGGATCAGGCCGTTTTTCATGCGGAGGCTGAAAAAGGACGTCCTGGAGGAACTGCCGCCGAAGATGGAGCACAGGATCATGGTGCGCATGACGCCCGATCAAAAGGATGTATATACGGCGGCTCTGTTCCAGAAGAACGAACGGGTGCATCAGGTGCTGAACGAAAAAGGTCTTCGCGACAGCCGCGGCGATATCCTCCGGGCGATCACGGAATTGAGAGAGATATGCTGTCATCCCCGCCTCTGCCTTCCGGAAACGAAAGCGGACTCAGGCAAGATCGAGCTGCTGCTTTCACTGATCCCCAAGGCTCTGGAGTCCGGCAACAGATTTCTGATCTTTACTCAGTTCAGAGGTATCCTTTCGATGCTGGAAGAACGCCTGAGGGATATGGGGATCGTTACGATGATGATCCACGGGGAGACCCCTGCAGACGAAAGAAAGAATCTGACGGACCGATTCAATTCCGGAGAGGGACAGGTATTCCTGATCTCGCTTAAAGCCGGCGGTACGGGACTGAACCTGACCGGTGCCGACATCGTTGTACATTTCGAACCCTGGTGGAACCCCAATGTGGAGGATCAGGCGGACGGCAGGGCCCACCGGATCGGTCAGACGAGACCGGTGGACGTCTGGAAACTGATCCTCGCGGACACGATCGAGGAAAAGATCGTTGCCCTCGGCAGAAGCAAAAGAGAGCTCTTTGATCAGCTGATCAGGCCCGGGGAGACTTTCCCGACAGGACTGAAGACCGAAGAACTGCTGAAGCTGTTTGAGCCTGTGCGGGATTGACTTTATCGCGGTGAGTTGATACACTGAAAAGACCGGCCAGGACCCGGTCACGGAGGTCAATGATGGATAATCACGATTATGATCCGAAAACGATATGGAATGTTCCCAATGTTCTGACGATGCTGCGGATGGCCCTGATCCCCGTTTTTGTGTATCTTTTCGTGAACGGGCATGATATGTGGGCGCTGGCGGTCTACTGCGCCGCTTCTTTGACGGATGTCGCTGACGGCCATATCGCGCGGAAGTACCATATGATCACGGACTTTGGCAAACTCGTCGATCCGCTGGCGGACAAGCTGATGGTGATCGCCCTGATGACTACGATGGTCATACGCGGCATCCTTCCCGTGCCCATTCTGGTGATCCTCGTGACGAAAGAACTGCTGATGCTTCTCGGCGGTGCCTATATGTACAAGAAAGGCATCGTGGTTTACAGCAAGGTGATAGGAAAAGCGGCTCAGGCTATTGTGGTGTCAGGACTGGTGCTTTGCTTTTTCCATGACTGGTTCGCGCGTCTGGGCGTGCCCGTCCACCTGATCGTGCTCTGGTGCGGCGTGGCGCTGACGATCTGCGCGCTCGTTTTTTACGGCAGGGGCGCTCTTGAGCAGCTGCGCGGATCGAAAGATAAGTGAACGAAAAGAACGGGTCGAACGTTATATATCCGTAAATGAGATTTGGAGGGCAGATATGGATCCTGTTGAAAGAGCGAAGCAGTTGGCGGAAGATATCAGATCCAGCGCGGAGTATACAGAGTATCACAGGCAGAAAGAGGCGCTGAAGGATGACGCCGCGATCATGGCGCTGCTGAAAGAGTATGGGAAAATGCAGATGAACATCCAGCTGAAAGTTGCTTCGGGGCAGAACCCGGATAATGACGAAGTGCAGCGGTTCAATCAGCTCAGCAGCCTTTTGTTCGCGGACGAAAGGACATCTTCGTATATCCTTTCCCAGATGAGGATGCAGAAGCTCACGGCGGATATCCTGCAGATCATCGGAACTGCCGCCGAGCTCGATGAGAATCTCCCGATGTGACGGTGAAAGGCCTTGACCGATGAAGAAGCCTTCCAAATACAGAGACTATACGAGAGAAGAAGTCGAGGAGGAACGGGAGTACGGCTTTTATCTGTACAGCGGGATCTGGAATATCATTCGTCCCGTGCTGATCCTCCTGTGTTCTTTGCTGCTCGCGGGCGGGATCATGATGAGCGGATACAATTATCTTTATCGTCATTATTTCGCTCCCGTCGACGCCTCAGACAGCACTGAGATCGCTTTCAATGTTGTTCAGGGCTCTTCTCTCAGCCGGGTATCAAAGGATCTGGAATCCGCCGGGCTCATCGCTTCGTCCACCGTATTTAAGTACTACGCCGATTTTCTCGGATACAGCCAGAAGATCCAGAGCGGTGAGTACCGCCTGAGGAAAGATATGAACGTAGCCGAGATCGCGGATCAGCTGGCGAGCGGTGACGGCCGGCCGATCGTAAGGAATATCACCGTGATCCCCGGATGGACCGTCACCGATATAGCCGATTATCTCGTCAGGGAGCACGCGCTGGAGGATCCGAAAGAGTTCCTGGCCCTTTGCAAAGAGGGCAGTGAATTCGCAGCTTTTTATTACATCAAGGATGTTCTCGACATGAAGAGCTCCGGCCGCGTTTATAATCTCGAAGGCTACCTCATGCCGGATACGTATGAGGTCTATGTCACGGCGACTCCCGCGGATATCATCAAGAAGCTGCTGTCGCAGACCGAGGCTGTCTACACTCAGGAATTCCACGACCGGGCCGATGAGCTCGGCCTGACGATGGATCAGGTCCTTTCGCTCGCATCTATCATCGAAAAAGAAGCTAAAACACCTGATTTCGCGAAGGTGTCCGCTGTTTTTCACAATCGGATGAGAGCAAATATGCCCCTGGGCAGTGACGCCACGGTAAAATACGTGACCGGCAGCAAAAAAATGAGCCTGAGCAGCGAGGATCTGAGGACTTCATCGCCGTACAACACGTATATCGTCAGGGGACTTACTCCCGGGCCGATCTGTTCGCCCTCGGTGGACGCGATCCGCGCCGCGCTCTATCCCGATCAGGCATTCATCCAGGATCAGTATCTGTATTTCTGCTCAAAAGATCCGTCGACGGGAGAACTGCATTTCAGCAGGACACTGGCGGAGCATGAAGCGGCGGTCCAGATCTACGCGCCGCTCTGGCAGGCTTTCGACCGGGAGAGAGGCCTTGAATGATATTTATCTCTTGACAACTTCCGTCTCCCGTGTATAATACCACCGTAAAGCATTTTTGCTTGACAGGTGGCAGCGGTGAGAGAAGTTTTGTCCGACGAAAGAAAGAATGCTCTTGTGCAGCATCTGGGGTATTACGGCCCGCTGCTGACCGAGACCCAGCGGGAAATGACCCAGCTGTATGTGGATGAAGATCTGTCCCTTTCGGAGATCGCGTCCCGGTACGCTGTCACCAGGCAAAGCGTATGCGATACGATCCGGAAGGCCGGGAAGATCATGGACCAGTACGAAGAAAAGCTCTGCCTGATGTCCCGCTCACAGGAGATCATGTCTATCATCAGAAAAGCGATCACGGCAGCGGACAGGATCGAATGCGCTTCGGAGCAGGCTGAGGCCGAAAAGACAGCCGTCCTGGAAGCGCTCAGGCAATTGCTCATCAAGGAGGAGACCGATTATGGCGTTTGAGAACCTTTCATCAAAGCTTCAGAACGCGTTCAAGAAGCTGACGGGGAAGGGAAAACTCAATGAGCAGAATATCAAGGACGCGATGCGGGAAGTGCGCATGGCGCTTCTTGAAGCGGACGTCAACTATCTTGTCGTAAAGGATTTCATCAAGAAAACGACGGAGCGCTGTGTCGGTGCCGAGATCCTGGCCAACCTGAACGCCGGCCAGCAGGTCATCAAGATCGTCAATGAGGAACTGATCGCGCTGATGGGCTCCCAGGTCGCGAAACTGACCTGGTCACCTCAGGTGCCGACAGTCTATCTGCTGTGCGGTCTTCAGGGCGCCGGTAAGACGACCATGGCCGCGAAACTGGCTGTATACCTGACCAAACAGGGCAAGAAACCGATGCTCGCCGCGTGCGATATCTATCGTCCCGCCGCCATCAAACAGCTTCAGATCGTAGGTGAGCAGGCCGGCGTGCCGGTGTTTGAGAAAGGCACCCAGGATCCTGTCATCACCGCGAAGGAAGCGATCGAATATGCAAGGTATTACGGCCGTGACGTCCTGATCGTGGATACCGCCGGACGGCTGCATATCGACGACGCTCTCATGGATGAGCTCACCCGCATGAAAGCCGCCGTGAAACCCCAGGAGATCCTGCTGGTGATCGATTCCATGACCGGTCAGGACGCGGTAACGGTCGCTAAGACTTTCAATGAACAGCTCTCCATCGACGGCGTCATACTGACCAAGCTCGACAGCGATACCCGCGGCGGCGCAGCGCTCTCCGTACGCGCGACCACCGGCAAACCGATCAAATTCGCCGGCACGGGCGAAAAACTGCAGGACCTCGAGCCTTTTTATCCGGATCGGATGGCTTCCAGGATCCTCGGCATGGGCGATATCCTGACCCTGATCGATAAGGCGACGGAAGCAGCGGCTGCGGGCGATGTCAAGACCGATCTGAGCAAGAAGAGCCCCGCGGACATGAATTTGGAGGATTTCCTCGATCAGCTCCATCAAATGAAAAAGATGGGTCCCCTGAAGAACATCCTCGGCATGCTGCCCGGTATCGGATCGAGCCTGAAGAATGTCGAGATCGACGAAAACGCGCTGAAAAAACCTGAAGCGATCATTCAAAGCATGACGCCGAAGGAAAGAAGGCATCCCGATATCCTCAACGCGTCCCGCAGGAAAAGGATCGCCCAGGGCGCCGGTGTGACGGTACAGGATGTCAACAAGCTGATGCGTCAGTTCGACGAGATGAAAAAAATGATGAAGCAGATGACCGGGAATAAACGGAACATGATGCGTCAGATGAAGAATTTCAAGCTTAATTGACTCGCAGGCAAATCATTCAAAATGATTTCCAAATAAAATTATTATTTTCGGAGGCAGAAAAATGGTCAAGATTCGTTTGAAGAGAATGGGCATGAAGAAGAAACCTTTCTATCGTATCGTCGTCGCTGATGTGAACAGCCCCCGTGACGGCCGCTTTATCGAGGAGATCGGCTACTATGATCCCATGAAGCAGCCCGCCGAGATCAAGATCGACAACGAAAAAGCTGCTGCCTGGATCAAGAACGGCGCTCAGCCCACCGATACCGTCCGCGTACTCTTGAAGAAATCTGGCGCTGTCGAGGGTTAACGGACCAGAGGGGGATTTTTATGCAGGAACTGTTGCTGTTTTTGGCAAAATCTCTTGTGGATCACCCTGAAGCGGTCGTCGTTACCGAAACAGAAGGCGCAGAAGCGATCATATTGGAACTCAACGTTGCGCCGGACGATATGGGCAAAGTCATCGGCAAACAGGGAAGGATCGCGAAGGCGATCCGTACCGTCGTGAAGGCTGCGACGTCAAGAGGATCAAAACCAGTTTTCGTAGAGATCGAGTAAGGTCAATGGATGAGCGGTGGCGGTAGATCACCGCTCATTTTATAACAGTTCGGGAGCGTGCGATGGAAAGCAAAGTGTTATTCGGCGAGATCCTCAGGCCGCAGGGAGTGGAGGGGGAAGTCAAAGCCGTGTCGGATCTTGATGCGTCCGACGGTATCGGCTCGATCCGTGAATTGTTCTTAGAGCTTCACGGCAGGGAAAGCTGTCTTCACGTGCGCTCGATCAGGGACAGGGACGGTTTCCTGTACATCATGTTCGATGAGATAACGGACAGGGACAAGGCCGAATCACTGCGGGGCGCGAAGCTCAGGGCGTTCAGGGGAGATATCAAACTCGATCCGAACACCAATTTCCGGGAAGATATCATAGGCTGCACCCTGATCGCGGAAGAAGATCAGTCGATCCTCGGTACGGTCACCGGCATCAGAAAACTGCCTGTCCACGATGTTTATGAGGTCAAAACGCCGTCCGGTGCGGGAATGATCCCGGCGCTGATAAGGATCTTTCCCGAGATCGACGTGGAAAGAAAAACCATCAGAACGGTCAAAAAATACTTTCTTGAGTGTTTTGTCGAGCAGTGACGCTTGACCGGAGGCCGATATGAAGTTTCATATCCTGACGATCTTTCCTGAGATGTTTGAGAGCTTTCTTTCCTGCAGTATCATCGGAAGAGCGATGGAGAGCGGGTGCATCTCGGTCGATCTTATCAACATCCGCGATTATTCGTTGAACAAACACCGCAATACGGACGACTATCCATATGGCGGCGGCGCGGGCATGCTCATGATGGCTCAGCCTATCGCGTCGGCGATCAAAGCCGTCAAAGCCTCGATCGGTGAAAACGGCGAAAGCACGCCTGTGATCTACATGAGCCCCAAAGGAGCGGTTTTCCGTCAGGAGATCGCCCGCAGAATTTCCGCGCTGGATCATGTTATCCTGTTATGCGGCCATTATGAGGGCATCGATCAAAGGATCATCGACAAGTATGTGGACATGGAACTGTCCATCGGTGATTATGTGCTCACCGGTGGAGAGGTGGCGGCGATGGTCGTGATCGACAGCGTTTCAAGACTGATCCCCGGTACGCTCGGCAGTTTCGAAAGCGTACTGGATGAGAGCTTTTCCGACAATAATCTGGAGTATCCTCAATATACGCGCCCGCGTATATTTGAAGGGATGGCGGTCCCCGAAGTGCTGTTGAACGGCAATCACGCTGAAATACTCAAATGGCGCACACAGCAGTCCCGTTCGATCACTCAGCAGAGAAGGCCTGATCTTTTGGGCGGCGCTCTGGGAGCAAAGGGAGATGAAAAAGCATGAATCCCCGGGAGACACAGGAACATTTTGAGGAGATCCTGCTGTCGCCGTCCGCGGCAAAAAGCGTCGACAGCAAAGGGCGTGAAAGGCCTATTCCGGACTGTCCCATGCGGACCTGCTATCAGAGGGACAGGGACCGGATCCTTCACTGCAAGTCTTTTCGTCGGCTGAAGTTCAAGACCCAGGTATTCATTTCGCCCGAGGGAGATCATTACAGGACCAGACTCACCCATACCCTGGAGGTGACACAGGTAGCCAGGACCATAGCCCGCTGCCTGCGTCTCAACGAAGATCTGACCGAAGCGATCGGGCTCGGGCATGATCTGGGTCACACCCCCTTCGGCCACACCGGTGAAAGATCCCTCAACAAACTGATGGAAGGCGGGTTCAGGCATAATGAGCAGAGCCTGCGTATCGTCGAACACCTTGAAAACGATGGGGAAGGCCTCAACCTGACCTGGGAAGTCAGAGACGGGATCCTGAACCACTCCGGGGAAAAGCAGCCGATGACTCTTGAGGGCCAGTGCGTCGCCAGGGCGGACCGCATCGCGTACATCAATCATGATATCGACGACGCCATCAGGGCGGGCGTCCTCAAACCGTTCGAGCTGCCCGAGAACTGTGTCCGTATCCTCGGCAGGACTCACGGCGAAAGGATCAATACGATGATCGCGGATATCGTCGAGCAAAGCGCCGGCAGGGACCGCATCCTGATGAGCGAAACGGTACAGGAAGCCACGGATGAGCTGCGTGCTTTCCTCTTTAAAAATGTTTATATGGATTCCTGGCGCGATGACGAGGAAAGAAAATGCGGTCACCTGATCAATTCCCTGTTTGCCTATTTTTGCGAGCATCCGGAACGCATGCCCAATGAGCATATCCAGACCGCTTATAAAGAAGGCACCGAGCGCGGCGTGGCCGATTATATCGCGTGCATGACAGACCGTTATGCGCTGCGCACTTACCGCGAAGCGTTCATGCCGGACAGCTTTCCCGTATTTTAGTATTTCTCTGCAGGAGAAAGCTGTTTTAAGCAGAATCAGAAAACGGGTGATGTGAATGGCTTATGTCCGGTATCCAAGACAGTGGCTGGAAGAATTGAATTCCCGCGCTGACATCGTGCAGATCGTTTCAGAGCATGTCCAGTTAAAGAAAAACGGCGCGAACTATATGGGTTTGTGCCCTTTTCATCATGAGAAGACCGCGTCTTTTTCCGTCAATCCTACCCTTAATGTATATCACTGTTTCGGATGCAAAGCCGGCGGAAATCTGATCGGCTTTGTGATGAATATCGATCATCTTTCTTTTCAGGAAGCGGTGGAGTACCTGGCTGACAGGTATCACATGGACCTGCCTGAGCAGAAGGATGATCCGCTGTATGAACAGCGGAAGCAATTGACGGAACGTGTCTACGCCGCCAATAAGGAAGCGGCAAAGTTCTATCACAGCGTGCTGTGGACCGACAGGGGAAGGCCGATGCTGAATTATTTGTATTCACGCGGTCTCAACGATCAGACGATCAGGAAATTCGGCCTGGGGGCCAGCACGAATGACAGGAAGCTCCTGTTCGACCATCTTTCCGGCCTCGGTTTTACAGGAGAGGATATGCAGTCCGCGGGGCTGATCGTATCAAAGGACGGCCAG
>CADCQZ010000422.1 GCA_902803675.1 uncultured Eubacteriales bacterium | reverse complement strand
TATTATAAGGACCTGATCGACCGCTGCGCCGTGATCAACAACGAGAACGTGGCCAACCTGCAGCGCATCCCCGCGGAGACCGTCAAGGCGCTGCTGCTCAACAAGATCAGGGACGCGAACGAAAAGAACATCCCGTTCTATATCTATGTGGATCAGGACCTCATTTACCGCGGGCTGAAGGACACGAAGATGTGCCAGGTGCTGGGCGCGCTGGTGGACAACGCCATGGAGGCTGCCGCCGGGGCCGGGGCGCCGCTGATCACCGTGGAGTTCCACAACGCGGGCAGTGATATGGAGACCGTGGTGCGCAACACCTATGACGAGGAAAAGGGCCTGCCCGGGCAGAACGGGTTCATCTTCTCCACCGCTTCGAAAAAGGAAGGTCATGAGGGCCTGGGCCTGAAGGCAGTGAAGGACATCCTGAAGGAAAAGCCGGGTTCCGTGTGCAACCTGTACCTTCACGGCCGGTTCGTGGAAGCCAGTCTGCTGATCGGATAGCAGATCGAAAGTTATCACCCACCCGGATAGACAAGCGGCAGTTTGAATGATTCACGCTGTTGAACGGGCGTAACGAATGTAAACGCCGTGTTTCCGTGTGTTTTTCGGACGCAAAAACGGACGCAAAATTTTACGTTTGATCTTGCGTCCGTTTTCGTTCGCTTTATATTCGTTACCGCTCCGGGCGGCCGGCGGCATGGGGACCGCGTTGGGTCACCTTTTCAGCTCATCCTTCTTTTTGTCCAGCTCGGACAGCTCCTCAAAGGGCCTGAGGGAGGGATGGAGCTTCGCCGGGGCGTACCTGACGCCGTTCTCCGGCCGGCTCCAGCCCTCGGTGAGCATGTACATGTACCAGCGGTCGTGCTCCAGCTCGGCGGCGTGATCCTCCGGACGGGCGGGAGCGATGATCCTCATCAGGGCGCGGACCCGGGAGGAGTCGCCGTTGTACTCCCTGAAGTAGTCCGCGGTGCGCCGATCGCCGGACACGAGGGCCATGAGATCGGTGAGGGTCTCCGCCTTTTCCGCCTCATCCCGGAGCGATTTAAGGCTTTCAGTCTCGGAGGGAGGCGCCGTTACGATCTTATAGCCGATATGGCAGAGGACGGCTTCCTTTTCCAGGGCGGGGTCCAGCAGCGTGTCCACGGAGCCCTCACCCACCGCGCCGGTGAAGGGCAGGATGCCGTACTCTTCCCCGAAATCCGCCTCGGAAGGATCCTCCACGGAGACGCGGATGGGGGTCACCTCCCCGGGAGCGGGCGCGCGGCCGTGCTTTATGACGAAGGCCCGGTCAAAGACCCGGCGCAGGTACAGCGCCGTGTCCACATTGGCGCCGCCCTTCCCCAGGGCCACGAAAACACAGTCGATCTCCTCCGGCCGGGAGATAAGGCCGTCCTCCCGGTCCAGGTCCAGGGCGCGCACATCGGCGCAGTCGATGAAATTGACACGGTAGGAGAACAGGCCCAGGGACTCCTGCTCCTTAAGGCCCGGGTGATCCCGGAGGAAACGGTCCCGGACGCTGTCCCGGTCCACCACGTCGATGACCACCTCCGTGTCCTCGGCGACGGAGGACCAGAGCAGGGCCTTCAAGATCTCCCGGCCCTTCCAGCCGCAGCCCACCAGAAGGAAATGGAGCCGCTTATCCTTACCCGGCGCGCTCTCAAAAAGGGCGGGCATATCCCGGTGCAGGCGCGTCACCAGGGCGCGGGCCAGGGTCTTGTTCCCGGCGATACGGCGGTAACGGATATTGGGGACGCCCTCCAGCTTACGCTCGATCAGGAGGGGCGCCTCCCCGGCGGAAGTGAAGGGATAGAGCATGACCAGGCTTTCGATGTCACGGTTCCGGTCGATGAAGGCGAGGGCATCGGTGAGGTTCCTGTCCTCGTCCTCGTCCATGAAAAACACGGAGGCAGGCCGGCGGGTGAGGATCCGGGCCGGGCACTTTTCCAGCCCGAAGGGAAAGGGGATGCCCGCGTCCGCCGCGGCGCCGCGTTTTTCCCGGTCCGCGTTGAGGAACACCGCCGTGATCCGGCGGTCCTTTCCGACGGCGTCCTTCGCCAGGGCCAGGGCCGCGGGGGTCGGCGAGGAAAAGATCCAGGTCTCCCTTCCCCGGCTGAGGAGCCACTGGAAGGAGGAGGAGACCCCGTACACGAAGGACAGCAGGAACGCGGCGGCGGCAATGGGGCCGAGCACGTACAATACCGACAGGAAGAGCCGGTACACGCGGCCGAAATTGCCGAAGGCGTCAAGGCCCGCGGCGCCGTCGGGGAAATCCCCGTTGGCGGTCAGGGCCTGCAGGCTCTTATAGGCTGTGAGGAGCACGCGCTCCAAATGGCCCCCCTTGCCCTCAGGAACGATGAGGGGCAGCAGCAGGCAGAACAGCGCGGCCCAGATCCCCGCCGTGAGGAGGGCCACCCGGCGTTTCCGGAGCCGGACAGCCAGGCCCAGCGCCGACAGAAAGATGATCAAGCCCAGTAAGAACCCCGCCGCGCAGCCCGATATCGTCATAACAGCCCCTGTCCTTTCGACGCGATATGATGTGATGAGGGTATTTTATCAAAAAGCGGGAAAGGACGCAACGGGACACATATCAATGACCGGCGGCCGCGGGCCGACGCGGGGCCGACACCGGACCGACGGTGAAGCGGACCGTCGGCCCTGCGCGAAGCCTTCTATATCAACGGTTCCGACGCTCAGGGTCGACAGGGCCGACACTTCTGCGTAAATTCTACCGTATATATGCATCGGTCTATGATCACG
>CADCQZ010000421.1 GCA_902803675.1 uncultured Eubacteriales bacterium | reverse complement strand
GTCGCCCGATCCTGATATGTATTTTCATTGTTTTCATTCTTTTGCTCTTGACAGACGCTGTGCCTTCAGGTATCATGACTCCATTATTGGTCCGCGCCGGAAAGGAGGAGGCTTTTGATGACGCAATATGGTCGTATGGGCATGTGCATGCGCGTGGAAGCTTCCTCGCGTTAATTGCGCTGCGCGGTCTGATACCTTAAGGGAGACTTGAACGCCGCCGCGAATGACGCGGACGGCGTTTTTTTCATGGGAGAGGAGCGATCACCTTGGGAAACGGGGAGACCCTGATCGAGATCAGGGACCTGAAGAAGATCTACACCACGTCCTCCGGCGAGGTCGTGGCCCTCAACGGGATCAGTCTTGAGATCCGCAAGGGCGAGATCTACGGGATCATCGGGATGAGCGGCGCCGGGAAATCCACCCTGATCCGCTGTATGAACCGGCTGGACACGCCCACCTCGGGCACCGTGCTCATCGACGGCAGGGACATCCTGAAGATGAACAAAAAGGAGCTTCTGATGACCCGCCGGAAGGTGTCCATGATCTTCCAGCAGTTCAACCTGCTGATGCAGCGCACGGTCGCGGGCAATATACGCTATCCTCTGGAACTGGCGGGAGTGGACCGGCAGACGGCGGACAAAAGAGTGCGGGAGCTGCTTGAGATCGTGGACCTGAGCGACAAGTACGACGCTTATCCCATCCAGCTCTCGGGCGGCCAGCGCCAGCGGGTGGCCATCGCCAGGGCCCTGGCCTCCGATCCGGAAGTGCTGCTGTGCGATGAGGCCACCAGCGCTCTGGATCCCATGACCACCCAGTCGATCCTTTCCCTTCTGCAGGATATCAACCGCCGCCTGGGCATCACCATCGTGCTGATCACCCATGAGATGGCGGTCATCCGCCAGGTGTGCACCCGGGTGGCCATCCTGGATGGGGGCACCATCGCCGAGGAGGGCAGCGTGGATGACGTGTTCGTCCACACCCGTTCCGCGGCGGGCAAACGGCTGTTCGGCATCCTGGGCAACGACGAGGACGACGAGGACGAGTCCCTGGAGGTGCCGGCGCTCCGGCTGATCTTTGAGAACGGCGATATCCAGAAGCCCATCATCGCGTCCCTGGTGCGGCATTTCCAGATCGATGTCAACATCCTGGCGGCCAACGTGCGCCGCATCGGCAGCAGCCAGTACGGGCAGCTCCTGATCGAGGCGCCCGAGGATAACGAGAAGAAGCTGGCTATCGAAAAGTACCTGACGGAACAGGGGATCACGGTGAAGGAGGTGGGGCCGCAATGACCTGGGAACAGATCCGCCCCCTTCTCACGGAGGGCTTCCTTGAGACTCTGGGCATGATCGTGCCCGCTTCCCTCATCGCTTACCTGATCGGCCTGCCCCTGGGCGTGCTCCTGGTCATCACCCGCCGGGACGGCATCATGCCCAAGCCTACATTCAACGCGGTGCTGGGCGCCGTGATCAACTTCCTTCGGTCGATCCCCTTCGTGATCCTGATCGCCATGCTGTTCCCCGTCACACGCTTCGTGATGGGCACCACCCTGGGCACGGCCGCCGCGGTGTTCCCGCTGGTCATCAGCGCCGCCCCGTACGTGGCCCGGATCGTGGAATCCTCCCTCCTGGAAGTGGACCGTGGCGTGGTGGAAGCGGCCCAGGCCATGGGCTCCACCACCTGGCAGATCATCTACAAGGTGCTCCTTCCGGAGGCCCTGCCCTCCCTGATCAACGGCGCGGCCAATTCCATCACCACCATCCTGGCCTACACGGCCATGGTGTCCGCGGTGGGCGGCGGCGGCCTGGGCGCCACGGCCATCACCAAGGGCCTCAACCGGGGCAAGAAGTACTATCCCCTCATGTACGCCGCCAGCATCCTGCTGGTATTCATGGTCCAGGTCATCAATGTGGTCGGCTCCCGCCTGACCAAGAAGAAGGACCACCGCCTCAGGTAGTTTCGCGTTTTCCAAAAAGGAAGCGCTGAACGAATAAAATCATTTTGAAAAGGAGAATCACCATGAAAAAGTCATTCGCTCTGATCCTGTCCCTGGCGCTGCTTTTCAGCCTGGCTGCCGTCGGCCATGCTCAGGAGACCATCAGCATCATCGCGACCTCGACCCCCCACGCCGTGATCCTCGATCATATCAAGCCCGCCCTGGCCGAAAAAGGCTATGACCTGGACATCGTGGTGGTGACCGACTACTACGTGGGCAACCCCGCCACTGCCGCCGGTGACGCCAACGCCAACTACTTCCAGCACCTGCCCTTCCTGAATGCCTACAATGCCGAGGCCCCCGAGAATGAGCAGCTCATCGCCGCCATCCCCGTGCACTGCGAGCCCTACGGCATCTATCCGGGCACCAAGTCCGATCTCAAGGACATCGCCGCGGGTGACAAGATCGCCGTGACCAACGATCCCTCCAACGAGACCCGCGCCCTGCTGCTCCTGGCGGAAGCCGGCCTGATCACCCTGCCCGAAGGCGCTGACTACACCAGCACCCTGGGCAAGGAAGACATCGTGGAGACCAACGGCATCGAGATCTACGAAGTGGACGCCGACAAGATCCCCGGCGTGCTCGAGGATGTGGCCTTCGCCGTCATCAACGGCAACTTCGTGCTGGATGCGGGCTACACCGTGCGTGACGACGCCCTGTTCATCGAGTCCGAGGGCGTGACCGGCCAGGTGTACATCAACTACATCGTCACCCGTCCCGAGGATGCCGAGTCCGACTGGGTCAAGGCCCTCACCGAGGTGCTCTACACCCAGGAAGTCTATGACTTCATCCTCAACAACGAGGACTTCGCCGGCGGCGTCATCCCCACCTTTACCCCCGCCCAGTGAGCCTGTGCCGCGAAAGCGGCAGGATCCGGCGTGCGACCCGGACCCCGCGCCCGTTCCAAGGCGGGCGCGGGGCTTTTGCATGTCCCGGGAGGCCGCGTCAGGAATATGCCTCTGAAAAACCCTTGACAGGCGGGGACGAAATCATTATACTAATTGGGCCGTTTTGCGGTAATTTCGTTTTGTCTAAAACCGGGCCAACGTGCCCTTGTGCTAAAGGAGTTGTGAATTATGAAGCGTACTTATCAGCCCAAGAAACGTCAGCGCAACAAGGTGCATGGTTTCCGTGCCCGTATGTCCACCAAGAACGGCCGCAGGGTCCTGGCTTCCAGGCGCCGCCGCGGCCGCAAGGCTCTGACGGTCTGATCCATCGCCGCGATGCCTATTCGCCCGCCCTTCAGCGCAGGCATTTGAGCCCCGCGGGGGCGGGATGTTTTTTGTTCGGGAGGCCATGTGGAAAAGCGCTACCGCCTCAAAAGGAACGGCCAGTTCCACTACGTTTACCGGAAGGGCAAGCGGTTCGGCGGCCATGAGATGACCCTGTTTTTCGTCAGGGGCCCCCGCGTGCTGGCGGGGTTCTCGGTCAGCAAAAAGGTGGGGAACGCCGTGACGCGCAACCGGGTCAAGCGCAGGCTCAGGGAGGCCTTCAGGCCCCTGATCCCTTACTGTACCTCCGGGATGTATGTTTTTTCCGCCAGGGATACCGCCGGGGACGCGTCTTACCGCTCTCTTGACAGGACCATGCGTTACCTGATGAACAAAGCGGGACTTTTAAAAGGACTGCCCCAATGAGATCGATACTGATCGGCGCGGTGGACTTTTACCAGAAAAACATCAGTCCCCGCAAGAAAGGCCCCTGCTGCCGCTTCGTGCCCACATGCTCGGAGTACGCCAAAACGGCGATCGAGCGGTACGGCAGTGCCCGCGGCACTTTGATGGCCGTTAAACGGATCATGAGATGCCAGCCCCTGTGCAAAGGGGGTTATGATCCCGTGCCCGAGATCGGCGGCACGGTGATAAGGAGGGATGAGAATCAGTGAGTGATTTTCTCAGAACGATCCTGGATGCGATCAACGGTGTAGTGTCCAACTACGGCTGGTCCATCGTGATATTCACCATGCTGATCCGGCTGGTGCTGATGCCCCTGGATTACCGCAGCCGGAAGAGCATGCGCAAGATGTCCACCGTGCAGGGCGAAATGAACCGCCTGCAGAAAAAATACGCCAACGACAAGCAGAAGCTCAATCAGAAGATGACCGAGCTCTACAAAAAGGAGGGCGTATCTCCTCTGAGCGGCTGCATCCCCATGCTGATCCAGTGGCCCGTGCTGTTCGCCATGTTCGCCGCCATGAGGGCCATCGCCAACGAGCAGATGGTGGCGCAGGTGTTCCGCTTCCTGGCCGGTGCCGAAACGCCCATCGTGGCGGGGGAGAGCTGGCTGTGGATCAAGAACGTCTGGGCGTCTGACTCCATCTTCACCTCCATCGCGCCGTCCATCGAGAGCCTGAGGATGATCGGCGCGGATGTGTGGCAGAAGGTCTACAGCAACCTGGGCTCCTACCTGACCGCCGATCAGGTGACGGCCCTCACCGCGTCCCTGCCCCAGCTGGATTTCTCCTCCGAGGCGTTCAAGACCACGCTGTCGGAAGTGCTCACCATGCTCCAGGGCAAGGACACCTACATCGCCACCATCCAGGCGATCTCACCCGCCTGGAAGAACGTCTCCGTGCTGCTGTTCAGCTTCACCGTGTACAAGAACTGGAACGGGCTCCTGATCCTGCCGGCTCTGGCGGCCGTGACCCAGATCTTCATGACCAAGATGAACCCCGCGGCCAACGGCCAGACCCAGCCTCCGGCCCAGCAGGGGAACGACGCGAACCCCGCCGCTTCCACCGGCAAGTTCATGCAGGTGTTCTTCCCGCTGCTGAGCGTCTACTTCTGCCTGACCAGCAATGCCAGCTTCGCCATTTACTGGGTCACGTCCAATATCGCCATGGGCATCATGAGCTACGGAATCACCCGCTATCTGGAGAGCCACGACAAGCCCAAGCCTCCCACGACCGTCTAACAGTGCCAGGAAGGACCGGTATATCATATTATGAATAAGAGCATCGAGATCTCGGCCAGGACGCAGGAAGAAGCGATCGCCAGCGGCCTGGAACAGCTGGGCGCCTCTATCAGTGAGGTGACCATCGATATCCTTCAGGAGGGGAGCAAGGGCCTGTTCGGGCTGTTCGGCAGCCGCCTGGCCAAGGTGCGCCTGACCCTGAAGGAGGACGCGGATACCCTGGGCGAGGCCCAGAGGATCGTGTCCGACATGTTCCGTTCCAGTGAGGAAAAGCCTCAGCCCAGGAAGGAACGCGCCCCGAAGGAAGAAAAGCCCGCGGTGACCGAGGAGGCGAAAGAGCCCAAGGCGCCCAGGGAACCGAAGGAGCAAAAGGAGACCAGGGAGCCGAAAGAACCCCGGGAGAAGCCCGTTAAAAAGGAGCCCAAGCCTCAAAAGAACGCCGACGCGCCGAAGAAAGCGCCGGTGAACGCCGAAAACAAGGCGGAACCCAAGAAGGAAAAGAAGCCCGCCCAGAAGGCCAAGCCCGCCGCCGCCAAGGCCCGTCAGGAGCGCAAAGCCGCGGCCAGGGAAGAGGACGCCGAGCCGAAGAACGAAAAGAAGACTGTCCAGTCTCCTGAGGAGATCGAGCGCAGCATCGCTCTGACCAAGGATTATCTCACCGAGCTCACGAAGCTCATGGGCGTCGAGGTCACCATCGACGTTACCGCGGATGAGGAAGGCACCGTCAAGGCGGATATGGAAGGGGATGCCCTGGGCATCCTGATCGGCCGCCGGGGCGAGACCCTGGACGCTCTGCAGTACCTGACCAGCCTCTGGGTCAACAAAGACCGGGATCAGTACACCCGGGTGACCCTGGACTCCGAGCACTACCGCGCCAAGCGCGAGGAAGCCCTGATCCGCCTGGCGAACCGGATGGCGAACCGTGTGCAGAAGACCGGGCGCCGGGTCAGCATGGAGGCCATGAACCCCTACGAGCGGCGGATCATGCATTCGGCGCTCCAGAGCAATGAGGCCGTCTATACCCATTCCGAGGGCGAGGGGCTCAACCGCCACGTGGTCATCAGCCCCAGGAAAGCCGATAAGTCCGCCGAGTAAGAGCGGATATGAGCGATAAAGTGTGTAAGAGGACATCGCCCCTTACGCGCTTTATTGTTTTACGGGAAGAAAAAGATCCTGAGGGGGGAGCATCATATGCCTGAGATCCATAAGATCGTCATCACCGGCGGGCCCTGTGCCGGTAAGACCACCGCTATGAGCTGGGTGCAGAACGCGTTCACCTCCATGGGCTTCACCGTGCTGTTCGTGCCGGAAACGGCCACGGAACTGATCAACGGCGGCGTGGCGCCCTGGACCTGCGGCACCAACAGGGACTACCAGCTCTGTCAGGTGGACCTGCAGCTGAAAAAAGAGCAGCTCTTCGAGCAGGCCGCCCGCACCATGCCGGCGGAGAAGATCCTGATCGTGTGCGACCGGGGCGTGCTTGACAACAAGGCCTATATGACGCCGGAGGAGTTCGCCTATGTGATGGGCACTCTGAAATGCAATGAGATAGAGATTAGGGACGGCTACGACGCGGTGTTCCATCTGGTGACCGCGGCCAAGGGCGCGGAGGAGTTCTATACTATGGACAACAACGCCGCCCGGTATGAGACACCGGAACAGGCCCGTGCCCTGGACGACAGGCTCCTGGCTTCCTGGACCGGTCATCCCCGCCTGCGGGTCATCGACAACGCCACCCAGTTCGAGACCAAGATGCGCCGCCTCATCGGCGAGATCTCTTCCGCCCTGGGCCTGCCCGGGCTGATGGACCGGAGGAGGAAATTCCTGATCCGCTATCCGGACGCGGCCCGGCTGGAATCATTGCCCTCCTGCCGCAAGGTGGAGATGATCCAGACCTTTCTCAGGGCTCTCGCTCCCGGGGACGAGCGCCGGGTGAGCCAGCGCGGCCTGGACGGGCACTTCATCTATTACGAGACGTCGCGCAAAGAGGTCAACGGGGAGATCATCGAGATCGAGCGCCGGCTCACCATGGAGGAGTACCTGTCCCTGCTCATGGACGCGGACACCTCATTAAGGCAGATCCGGAAGACCCGCTACTGCATGACCTGGCACAATCAGTACTACGAGGTGGATGTGTTCCCCTTCTGGAACGACAGAGCCATCGCCGAGATCGAGCTGACGGACGCGGCAGAGACCGTGGACTTTCCCGAGGAGCTGGAGCTCATCCGCGAGGTGACGGACGAAAAGGAGTACACCAACGCCGCCCTGGCGGGCAAGGTGTTCTGATCCTGGACCGCCTTTTTTCAGGCCCGGTCTTCCCTTTGGACCGGGCCGATTTGTGTTTTGGGGAATATGTGATATAATACGTATGTGCTCTGTCGGATGACGGAGCGAATGAAGCAAAACGGAGGAAGAGCATGAACGGATTTTTATCCGACTATCAGAAGGACGCGTCGACCAGGCGGGCCCTGACCGCCACCAGGATCGTGGCGGTAGTGCTCCTGGCGGTGATCGTGATCATGGGAGCCTTCCTGTTCCGCTCCGAAAAGATGCCGGACAACGGACGGCTGGAGATCCGCCGGCGCATCGTGTCGGACCTCAACAGCGCCATCGATCAGGTGAACCGGCTGGACCGGATCGTCACTTCCAGGACGGCCTATGATATCGGGAAGGTCAGGCAATATATCTACAGCATGCAGCAGCTGGACGATCTGGGGGACGCCATGTTCGGTCAGCGCCTGATCGCCGACGGTACCTTTTCCCAGCTGTACACGGATCTGGGCACTTACGAAACGTTGACCCAGGCGGCGAAATCGTCCACCATGGACGCGCAGCAGCAGCTGATCGATCATCTGCAGAACCTGAAAGCCCTGCTCAATTAACGGTCATGAGCAGCATGGATCCGGGGAACGAATGAGTTCCCCGGATTTTTTTATCTTCCGGGCCCCTTCGAAGCGTCCGCGCCGCGGTTGATTTTGGTTTTTGCCGGTGGTATAGTGATATTGATGAAACGCGCCGGCGGACAGATCTGCCGCCGGGCTGAAAACAGGAGTGACTGCCATGATGATCCACCATATCCGTTCTCTCAGGGCCGTTTGGCTTCTTTTGGCCGCGGTCATCTTTTTCTCGCTCCCGTGTGTG
>CADCQZ010000420.1 GCA_902803675.1 uncultured Eubacteriales bacterium | reverse complement strand
GGGTTCATGCCCGCCGCCGGCTCGTCCAGGAGCAGCAGCGTGGGCTCCGTGGCCAGGGCGCGGGCGATCTCCAGGCGGCGCTGCTTGCCGTAGGGCAGCGAGGTGGCCTTCTCATCCGCCGCGTCCTCAAGGCCCACGATCCTGAGCAGCTCCATGGCCCTCTCGCGGTTCTTTTTCTCCTCCTTGGCGTTGAGGCGGAACATGGCGGTGAACACGTTGCTGGTGCGGCGCAGATGGGTGGCGATCAGCACGTTTTCAAAGGCCGTCTGGCTTTTGAACAGGCGGATGTTCTGGAACGTGCGGGCGATGCCCATCCGGGTGATCTTGTCGGGCGTCATCTGCACGCGCATGTTCAGGAATTTATCCTTGTCGCCGCCCGCGTACATATGCTTCATTTTGCCCATGGGATGGGAGGCCGCGATCACTTTGTCATGAAAGTACACCGCGCCGTTGGTGGGCTCGTACACACCGGTGATGCAGTTGAAGGCCGTGGTCTTCCCGGCGCCGTTGGGGCCGATCAGGGCCACGATCTCACCCTCGTCGATGTGCATGGTCAGATCGTTGATGGCCACCACGCCGCCGAACTGCATGGTGATGTTTTCAAGGCGCAGCACGCTCTTGCTCATTTGGCCGCCCCCCTTTCCCGGTTGCGCCCGACAAGGCGCAGGTCCCAAAGTTCCCTGTCCCCCATGATGCCCCGGCGGAAGAAGAGCACCACCACCATGATGACCAGGGAGAAGACCACCATCCGGAACCCGGACCGCAGCAGCGGCACCTGGAAGGAGCCGATGAACATCTCGTTGTCCAGGAAGCGCAGCCACCACTCGCTGCAGGCGATGTAGAGGAAGGAGGCGATCACGCTGCCGCTGACGGAGCCCATGCCGCCGATGACCACCATCAGGAGGATATCATAGGTCATGGCGGACTTGAAGGAATTGGCCTGCACCGTTCCCTGGAACATGGCTAGCAGGGCGCCGCCGATGCCCGCGAAGAAGCAGCTGATCACGAAGGACAGTTCCTTGTGATGGAACAGGTTGATGCCCATGGCCTCCGCCGCCACCTCATCATCCCGGATGGCCTTGAAGGCCCGGCCGTAGGTGGAATTGATGATGAGCAGGATCAGGGCGATGCAGACCCCCGACACGATGAAGGGGAACAGCACCGTGGTGCCCAGGATCTTGGTGTTGGCGAAAGTGGGATAGGTCTTGAGCAGATTGGAACCGTTGGTGACAGGCCCCAGGGAATCCCACTGCACCACGGCCCGGATGATCTCCGCGAAGCCCAGGGTGGCGATGGCCAGGTAATCGCTCTTGAGCCTTAAGACCGGCAGGCCCACCAGGGCGGCCAGGAGGGCCGCCACCACGCCCGCCAGCAGCAGGGCCACCAGAAGGGGCAGCTCGAACTGGATGATGCCCCCGTTGTAGTACTGGTACACCGCGGCGTGACGCTTGAGCGGGATGGTGAACACCGCGTATACGTACGCGCCCACCAGCATGAAGCCCGACTGTCCCAGGGAGAACAGCCCGGTGAAGCCGTTGAGCAGGTTCATGGATACCGCGATCAGGGCGTACACGGCGCCTTTTTTGAGCACTGTGATCAGCATGGAGTTGGTGCCCAGGGCCGTCTCGGCCCACCAGGCGCCCACATACAGGAGCAGCACCGCCGCAAGGCTGACGATCAGGCGCGTTTTCGACATCTTTTTCATCACGGCCCCCTCACACCTTCTCGGCGGTCTTTTCGCCGAAGAGCCCCGTGGGTCTGAACAGGAGCACCACGATCAGAAGAGCAAAGGTAAACGCGTCGGAAAACGCGGTGTATCCGGCCGCCTTGATCAGGTTCTCACAGATGCCGATGATGATCGCGCCGATCACCGCCCCGGGGATGGACCCGATGCCGCCGAACACCGCGGCCACGAAGGCCTTCAGCCCGGGCATGGCCCCGATGGTGGGGGTGACGGTGGAATAGTTGGTGAAATACAGCATGGAACCCACCGCCGCCAGAGCGGAACCGATCACGAAAGTCATGGAGATGACCGAGTTGATGCGCACGCCCATGAGCTGGCTGGTCTCAAAATCGTGGGACACGGCCCGCATCGCCATGCCGATCTTGGTGTGCTTGATGAGCATCACCAGCGCGATCACCAGGACCACCGTCAGGACGGGGGTCACGATGGTGACCACCTTGGTGGAGGCCGGGCCGATCTGCACGCTGTCGCTCAGCCAGGGCAGCACCGGGTACTGCTTGGCCAGGCCGCCGGTGACGTACCACATCAGGTTCTGCAGCAGATAGGACGCGCCGATGGCCGAGATCATCACGGACATGCGCGGCGCCGTGCGCAGGGGCTTGTAGGCCGCCCGCTCCAGGGTGAATCCCAGCGCCACCGTGAGCAGGATGACCAGGGGGATGGAAACCCCCATGGGCAGGGACGCGGTGATATACACCATGAAAAAGCCGGCCGCCGTGAAGATGTCGCCGTGGGCAAAGTTGATCAGCCGCAGGATGCCGTACACCATCGTGTATCCCACGGCGATCAGGGCGTACTGCCCGCCCACCGAAATACCTGCCAGCAGATAGGGCAGGATCCTGTCAAACATGGAATAATCCGCCTTTCATAGGGTCGACCGCCCGGGCCGGCGGGACCGGCCCGGACGTGGATCAGCCTCCGGAGGGTATCCGATAACGATGGAAAAGAACCCGCGTTGTCAGCGCGGGTCCTTTTCCCGGGAGCGAGAAAAGCCTTACAGGCCGGCCACGGTCTGGGTCTTCACGAAATCGAAAGCGCCGGTCTCGTTGTTGACCTTCTTGACGTAGGCCATATCCTTCTGGGCGTCGCCCACATCATCAAAGGAGATGGAACCGGTCACGGCGTCCGCGTAGACCAGGGAGGGCAGCGCTTCGGCGATGGCATTGGGATCGACGGAGCCGGCGGCTTCCAGGGCGGCCAGCGCCACGTTGTAGCCGTCAAAGCCCAGGGCGGACACGGCCGCGACGATGTCGTTGCCGCCGTTGTTGGTCTTCTTGTCGGGGTTGGCGTTCAGCCAGGCCTTGAAGCCGGAAACGAACTCGGCCGCCGCGGCGCCGTCGTCGTTCTCGTCAAAGAAGGTGGACACGTACACCGCGATGTCCTTGCCCTTGGCGGCATCCAGGATAACGGAGGACTCCCAGGTATCGCCGGCCAGAAGCGGGAAGCTGACGGAGAGGGAAGCGGCCTGGTCGATGATCAGGGAGGCGTAGGTGGTGGCGCAGGGAGCGAACACCACGTCCGCGCCGGCGTTCACGGCGTTGTTGATGTAGGCGGTGAAGTCGCTGGTGCCCTCCGGGAAGGTCTCGGCGATCACTTCATGGCCCAGGGCCTTGAAGGCGTCGGAGAAGAAGTGGCCCAGGCCGTTGCCGTAGTCCTCACCCAGCATGGTGAGCACATAGGCCTTGGTGGTGCCCAGGCTGTCGGCGAAATTGGCCATGACGCTGCCCTGGAAGGGATCCAGGAAGCAGATGCGCCAGTAGTAGTCGCACAGCGTGGTCACGGAAGGATTGGTGCAGGACAAGCCGATGGCGGGCACCTGGGCGGTGGCGAACACATCGCCGCCGGCCATGGAGGCACCGGAGCCGTAGGAGCCGAGCACCACGCTGACACCGGCGCTGACCAGCTCCTGCGCGGCGGTGACGGCCTTGCTGGAGTCGGACTGGTTATCCACGTTGACCAGCTGCACGGCGTACTCCTCGCCGCCGATCATCACGGTGGGCTTCAGGGAATGAGCGTATTCCACGCCCAGCACTTCCTGCTTGCCGCCGGCGCCGTTGTCACCGGAGGAGGGCTCGAACACGCCGATCTTGACCACGGGCAGACCATCCGCCAGTACCAGGGCGGGGACCATCAGGCACAGAGCCAGTACCAGAGCGAAAAACTTTTTCATACCGTTTACTTCCTTTCTGAGCGTTGGGATATTTATGGACACACTATACCGTTTTACTCATAAATATACAATGCGCTCCCTCAAAAAATGCAAAACAGATACATTGCGCCGGCCCAACGTGTATAGAAGTCCCGGCGGGCCGCATAAAAAGGCGGGGCTAAGCGCCCCGCCGAAAATATCGCCCGATCGTTCCGCCGGTGTATCAGCCCTTGAGCTCCCGGTACAGGTCCATGTACAGATCCGCCGAATGCTCCCAGGAGACATCCTTTTCCATATCCCGGATCACCAGGGCGTCCCAGCGGGCGCGGTCGTTGAAGTAGACGCCCTCGGAGCGCTTGACGGCATCCAGGAGCAGGCCCGCCTCATACCGGTCGAAGGTGAAGCCGTTGCCCTCCCCGGTATACTCGTTGAAGGGCTCCACCGTGTCCTTGAGGCCGCCGGTCTCGCGCACGATGGGCACGGTGCCGTAGCGCATGGCGATCAGCTGCGTGAGACCGCAGGGCTCGAACAGGCTGGGCACCAGCAGGGCGTCCGACCCGGCGTAGATCTGATGGGCCAGGCTCTCGTCGTACTTGATGTAGGCGCAGACCCGGCCTTTATAGGCGTTTTCGTAATAGCGGAAGGCGTCCTCATAGCGCCTGTCGCCGGTTCCCAGGATGACCACCTGCGTGCCGTCGTCCACCATCTCGCTGAACACGGCGTTGATCAGATCCAGCCCCTTCTGGTCCGTCAGGCGGGAGATCAGGCCGATCACGTACTTGTTCTCGTCCACCGTGAGGCCCAAGCGCTCCTGCAGGGCCTTTTTGTTTTCCTTCTTGGCGGCCAGCGCGTTCTCCTCACCGTAGGGCACGGGCAGGAGCTTGTCGGTGCGGCTGTTCCAGATATCCACGTCGATCCCGTTCACGATGCCCCGGAGCTTCGCCCGGTGATACCAGAGATGCCCGTTGAGGCCCTCGCCGTAAAAGTCCGTCTGGATCTCCTCCGCGTAGGTCTCGCTCACCGTGGTGACCCGGTCCGCGTAGGCCAGGCCGCCCTTGAACATGTTGGCCTCGTTGTCACTGAGCCTGAAGACGGGGAAATCGAACAGATAGTCCGGCAGGCCGGTCCAGTATTTCAGGTGCTCGATGCTGCAGATGCCCTGGAAGCGCAGATTGTGGATGGTGATCACGCTGCGGGCGGCGCCCACGGGCGTGCCGTCGAACTCGGTGCGCAGGTACACCGGCACCACCGCCGCCTGCCAGTCATGGCAGTGGACCACGTCCGGCACCCATTCCAGATAATTGAGGATCGCCAGGGACGCCTTGGAGAAATAGCAGTACTTGGGGATATCCTCCCACAGGCCGGTGTAGGGATTGCCCCAGTCGAAAAAGTCCCGGCAGTCGACGAAGTCATAGGTCACGCCGTCCAGTTCCGTTTCCATGATGCCCACATAGAAGGACCGGCCGTCCCGGGTAAGATCCATCATGAAGGAACCCACGTACGCCATCCCGTCCCGGTATTTTTCCGGGATGCACCGGTAGAAGGGCATGATCACCCGCACCTCGGCGCCCTGGCGCCGCAGCGCCCGGGGCAGGGCGTACATCACGTCTCCCAGGCCGCCCGTTTTGATGAAAGGATAGCATTCCGAGCCGATGAAAGCGATCTTCATTCCCTTGTTTTCCGACATATCCGACACTCCTTCTCTTTGTTCGCGGTCTGACAAACTCTGACCGGTCCTCACACTCATTTTTATACCGTATTTGGGACAAAAGTTCAATAGGTTTTCCATTTTTAAGGCCTGACAGGGTAAAAGAATTGCGCGCGCTCCCCGGATATGGTATAGTTCCGATATCTTGCATGCAGTCCCTTTTCACGGGATCACATTTCTCAGAACCGGATACTTTTCAGCAGGAGGTGCCGCCATGATCCGCGTTTCCTATGAAGAAGCCGCAGCCCGGATGGCCGAGGGGCTCAGGCCCTATCTGCCGCCGGAGGAAGCGATGCGCCTTGCCCGCATCTTCGCCGACAATTCCGCCGACGGCGTCCACAGCCACGGTATGAACCGCTTTCCCCGCTGCGTCAAGGACATGCGCACCGGGGTGTGCGACCCGAAAGTGCTCAGGGCGGAAAGGATATCCGGCCTGGGCGGCCTGGAGGTGTGGGACGCGCATTTCGGCGTCGGCCCGCTGATCGCCGAGCAGATGGCGGACCGCGTATCGGACCTGGCGGAAGAGCACGGGATCGCCTGCTGCGCCGTGCGCAACAACAGCCACTGGCTCCGGGCCGGCCGCTACGCCCTCAGGATCGCCCGCAGGGGGATGTTCGCCCTGTGCTTCACCAATACCTCCCAGAACCTGACGCCATGGGGCGCGAAGGCCAACGCCATCGGCAACAATCCCATGACTTTTTCCGTTCCCCGCGGCACGAAGGAGCCGCTGCTGATGGACATGTCCGTCAGCCAGTACGCCTACGGCAAGCTGGAGATCATGGCGCAGCAGGGGCAGATGCTGGACGAGCCCCTGGGCTATGACACGGAGGGGAACCTGACGCGCGACCCCGGAGCCATCAGCGCCTCCGGCCTCATGCTGCCCATCGCCAAATGGAAGGGGAACGCCCTGTCCATCATGCTGGACTTCATGGCCGCGGGGCTCTCCTTCGGGCGGACATCGCTGATGATCGGCCCGCCGGATCAGGGGCAGGCCGGCATGAGCCAGGTATACATGGCGATGAACGTTTCCCCTCTGGGCGACATGGATGAGGCGCTCCGTCACATGGAGGCGAGCATCGACTTCCTGCACGGCCTCAAAAAAGAGGAGGGCATCCCGCCCCTGCACGTGCCGGGCGAGAACCTCGCGGAGACAAGGCGGCGCAATCTGGAAGACGGCCTGCCCGTCACGGAAAAGACCTGGGCGGTGATCGAAGAGCTGGCCCAAGCCGGAAGGGCCGCCCGGTGATCTTCTTAAGACCGCTCCCGGCAAAAAAGGTCAGTACAGCTTTTGAATGATGTTGTACCATTCCGCCAGGTCGGTCTGCTCGTTTGCCTCAAAGCCGTCGACACAGTAGGAACTCACCAGTTCACGGACCGTCGGGAACGAAAAGCCAAACGCCGCGTCGAACAGTATCCCGGTGATGTCCTCGTTCATCAGGTCCACGATGAAGGCGGCGGAGCGGCCCGCGCGCGCGTCCTGGCAGAGGATGTACAGCCGGATATCGTCCCGCCCCACATAGCTCGGATCATACAGGCTGGGCAAGTAGTCCCCGTAGAGTTCATGGTTCTCCGGCAGGCCGAAAAAATCCAGGATCGTGAACAGGGTGATGGCCGCGCGGTAATAGGAGTCCTGCATCCATTCGTCGGCCCGGATCGCCCGGCAGTTCTCCGGCACGATGTATTCACAGTATTCCGGCAGGACAAGATCGCAGGACACATAGATCATGCCGTCTTCCCCGTCCTCGGCGCGGCCGGCGGAAAAAGAAAACACAAACAGCATGAGCGCCGCCGTGACCGCCGGCAGGATCCTCCGGATGACCTTTTTCATCATGAACGCCCCTTTCAGAACCCCAGGCGCCGGATCTCCGCCGTGAGAGCGCGGCCGTAGACTTCCGCGCCCAAAGCGTTGGGATGGAGCGCGTCCAGGAAATACTCCTTCAGGTGCGGCACCAGTTTGAAGCCGTCCGCCACCATCACGTTGGGGCGGCGGCCGGCGACGGCTTTGATCCCCTCGCAGAACCGCTCAAGGACGGGTATCGCCTCCGGCAGGTCGCCCCGCCAGAGGGGCGTGACGCACAGGACCGGGATCCTGTCCCCGTAGACTTCGGCGAGGGTATCGTAAAACTCCTCCACGTCCCTCATCGTCCCGCAGCCGAACTGGTTGGTGCCCAGCGCCGCGATGACCTTGTCCGGCCGGTACCCTTCCATCGGCATCAGGGAGTTTTTATCATACACGTAGCCGCCGATCCCCTGATTGATGATATCGTAGTTCAGGAGACGGTTGGCCACGCTCACATAGGTCTGGCCCGAGCGCAGGGGGCCGTAGCCCTGGGTGATGGAGTCCCCGAGCCAGAGCACTTTTTCGTTTTTGCGCGCCGGGGCATAAGCGCCGTCGATCTCACAGTTCCTCAAAAGCACGGTGGCGTCCGCCGGGAGATAGATGACCACGTCCTTTTCCCCCTCGGGGAGGCTGAACGCGAGGGTCCCCTCTTTGGGCAGGTCCTTCACGTAGCGGATATCCGCGATGAGGCCGTCCACCGCCATCTCAAAGGAATCCTGCGACCCTTCCCAGATGATCCGGTACTCGAAGGACACCTTCCGGGCCGAGGTGCGCATCTCCAGCGTTTTGGCGGTGGACGCCATGCACCGGTCATACCAGAAATCCTGCGCGGCCTTGAAATACGCCATCTGGGCGGGCGAATACTGGAAGGCCTGCAGATATCCGTCCGAAGTCTCCCGGAAGGAATAGGCCCCGAAATAAACGCTCCTGAGCTCCTCATTGGTCATGACGATCCTCCTCCTTGTTAAGGCCGGTCTACCAGCACGCGATGTTCGAATCCGCGCGGGATTCGGTGCCGCCCGCCAGGACGCCGCCGTCCAGGCGGAGGATCACCTGCCCGCGGCCGAAGGCCGGGGCGTTCAGGTCCACGCGGACATCGTGCCCCATGCGCCTGAGCGCCCGGGCCAGTTCGGGATCGAACCGGCTCTCCACCGTGACGGTGCCGTCCCTCATCCACTGCCAGCGGGGCGCGTCCAGGGCCTGCTGGGGATCCATGGAAAAGTCGATCAGGTTGGTGACCACCTGCACGTGGCCCTGGGGCTGCATGGTCCCGCCCATGACGCCGAAGGGGCCCACGGGCCCGCCGTCCTTCATAAGAAAGCCGGGCATGATCGTGTGATAGGTGCGCTTGCCGGGGGCCAGGCAGTTGGCCGCCTCCGGATCCAGGGAAAAGAAAGCGCCCCGGTCCTGCAGGGCGATGCCGGTGCCCTCCACCACGATGCCCGAACCGAAGCCCCGGTAATTGGACTGGATATAGGACACCATATTGCCTTCCCCGTCGGCGCAGCACAGGTATACCGTGCCGCCCCGGGGCGGCAGGCTCAGCGTCCACTTCCCGGCGGTGTCCCCCATCTCACGCGCGCGCCGCGCCCCGTAAGCGGGGTCCAGAAGGGCCATGGGATCGATCTTCATATGTTCCGGATCGGTCACGGTGTCCAGTACGTCCGCGAAAGCCATCTTCATGGCCTCGATCTGCCGGTGCATCGTCTCGGGGCAGTCCCGGACGGTGAAGGAAAATTCCTTGAGGATGTTCAGCGCGGCCAGGGCCGCCACGCCCTGACCGTTGGGCGGGATCTCGCACACCGTAAAGCCCCGGTAATCCACCGAGACCGGCTCCACCCACTGCGCCTCAAAGGCCGCCAGGTCTTCATACCTCAGATACCCGCCGTACTTCCGGCTGCACGCGTCGATCCGGCGGGCCAGGTCACCGGTGTAGAAGGCTTCGGCCCGGGTCCCGCCGATAGCCTCCAGGGTATCGGCGTGATCGCTGAGGATCACCATCTCGCCGGCTTCCGGGGCGCGGCCGTGAGGCGCGAAAGTGTCGAACCAGGCGTCGAAGCAGGGGCCGGACAGTTCCTTTTTGTACCGCGCGAAGGCCTGCCGCCACGCGAACGCGATATTGGGCGCGCAGGGATACCCGTCCCGGGCGTAGCGCACGGCGGGCTCAAGGCTCTTCGGCAACAGCAGTTTTCCGAAGCGCCCGGATATCGCGGCCCACGCTTTGGGGATGCCGGGCACCGTGACGGGGACCCATCCCCAGGCGGGCATCCGGCCATGATCGTCCCGGCCGTTGTCCAGCACATCGCGGATGCTGATGGCCCGGGGCGCGGGGCCGCTGGCGTTGAGCCCGTACAGCCGGTGATCCCTCCCGCTCCAGATCAGGGCGAAAGCGTCCCCGCCGATGCCGTTGGCGGTAGGCTCCGCGACAGTCAGCACGGCGGCCGCGGCCACCGCGGCGTCCATGGCGTTCCCGCCGGAGCGCAGGATCTCCAGCCCCGCGGCGGCGGCCTGGGGACAGGAGCAGTTCACCATGCCGCCCCGGGCGTAGATGGGAAAGCGCTGGGAAGGATAGCGCTGGGCGAGCGGATCGAAACCCGTTATCATCGTTTTTCTCCTTCGCGTCGTCGTCTCAGACTGCTTCAGATCGATTGTATCAGGTTTGCGGCCTTTGTCAATCCATCCCTTTTATGGGAAATGATCGGCAAATACCCCTTTCAAAACAGCCGATATTGGTATATAATGGCGTCAAACACACCATACATATCATCACCGGCAGATCCAATATCCCGCAGGGACGGCCTCTCGGCAGAGAGCCGTCTGAGATGAAAAGGAGGAGACCTATGGGCGCTCATTCGATCCGGTACAGTTACGACCAGCTGAACACCTTCTGCATGGACGCTTTCAAACGGTTTGGATTCAGGGAAGACGAGGCGCGGATCATCACCGACGTGCTGCTGCTGTCGGACCTGTACGGCATCGACAGCCACGGGGTGCAGCGCCTGGTGCGCTACCACAAGGGCATCGAGAAGGGCATGATCAAGGTGGACGCCCAGCCCGAGATCGTGTTTGAGACCCCGGTCTCCGCGGTGATCGACGCCCACGCCGGCATGGGCCAGCTGGCGGGCCACAAAGCCATGACCCTGGCCATCGAAAAAGCGAAGAAAGCCGGGATGGCCATCGTGTCCGTCCGGAATTCCAACCATTTCGGCATCGCGGGCTACTACGCGAAGATGGCCTGCGATCAGGGCCTGATGGGCATGGCCATGACCAACAGCGAGGCCATCATGGTGCCCACCTTCGCCCGGATGGCCATGATCGGTTCCAATCCCATCGCCGTCATGGTGCCGGCGGATCCCTACCCCTTCCTGTTCGACGCTTCCACCAGCGTGGTCACCCGGGGCAAGCTGGAGGTGTACAACAAAAACGGGAAACCCCTGCCCGAGGGCTGGGCCCTGAACAGGGACGGGCACCCCTCCTCCGACGCCAGGGACGTGCTGACGAATATCGTGGCCAAGAACGGCGGCGGGATCATGCCCCTGGGCGGCAGCACCGAGCAGCTGGGCAGCCACAAGGGCTACGGCTACGGCATGCTGTGCGAGATCTTCTGCTCCATCCTGTCCCAGGGCACGCCCTCCAGCCATGTGAACGTGGGCGGAAAGAGCGGCACCTGCCACGGCTTCATGGCGGTGGATCTCAACGCATTCGGGGATCCGGAAGCCATCCGGAAGCATTTTTCCGCTTACCTGCAGGAGCTGCGGGACGCGCCCAAGGCGGACGGGCAGGACCGCATCTACACCCACGGCGAAAAGGAAGTCTTCGCTTACGCCGAGCGCATGAGGGACGGCATCGACGTGAATATCAACACCGTGGCCGAGATGGCGGACATGGCGCGTTATCTGGACATGGACGTGGAAAAGTACCTGGGCCGGGTGGACGTCAAAGGCCTGGAGAGCAGCTACAAATAGAGCCCGGGCCCCGGCAAAAAAGAGAGGACCGCCCGCTCCCGAAACGGGGACGGGCGGTATCGATCGGTGAGGTGGTGTGACATGATCCCGGTCCTGTGCGCCGCCTTCGTGCTGATGGCGGTATTTTACCTGCTCTTCGAGCGCATGAAGGACACGCCGGATAACAACAGCCCGAAGCACATCTTCATCAAATGCGCCGCCACGTCCATGGCAGTGCTGGCGGCCCTTCTGGGGTGCCTTAAAAGCGGCACCGCCGCGCACCTCATCATGCTGGCGGGGCTGACGGTCTGCGCCGCGGCCGACGGCGTCCTGTGCGTGCACTTTCTG
>CADCQZ010000419.1 GCA_902803675.1 uncultured Eubacteriales bacterium | reverse complement strand
CCCCAGTCATGGCGGCTGGGATCGGAAGCGCCTTCTTTTTCTTCTTTCGTCGCGCCGCAGACGGAGCAGGTGTACCGGTAGATCGCCGGATGATCGCAGTTGGCGGCCTCCACAAGGACCTTATTGCCCCAGACGTGATCGCCCACGTGCTGGTCCGCCAGAGCCGCGGCACAGGCTCCCGCGATGATCAGGACGGCGGCCGTGATCACGAGGAGCTTCACGTATTTACGACTCATCGTTTATCCCTCCGTATCGAAGATCATTGACACGAAAATAATAAAACTGTTTTAAAGTTTTGTCAATATGTTGTGGATAGTTCAAACTATTAACACAATATTTTAATTATTCTGCAATCATTATCTATTTTTTCGCAATACAAAAGGCGGCAGCCCGCGAAGGACCGCCGCCCGATGCTTATGGGAAATGTTTATTTGTCGTAGCAGACCACCTGGGAGAAATCCGGGGCTTTCAGGCTGGCGCCGCCGATGAGGCCGCCGTCGATCTCCGGCTGGGCCATCAGGCCCTTGACGTTCTTCGGGTTCATGCTGCCGCCGTACTGGATCCTCACGGCATCGCTGACCGCGGCGCCGTAGCGGCCCTCCAGGGCCTTGCGGATCACGCCGATGGTCTCGTTGGCCTGCTCGTCGGTGGCGGTCAGGCCTGTGCCGATGGCCCACACCGGCTCGTAGGCGATGATGACCTTGCTGACCTCTTCGTCGGTCAGGCCGGTGAGCGCCACGAGGGTCTGATAGCTGACCAGGGGATCGGTGTAGCCCTTTTCACGCTGGTCTTTGGTCTCGCCCACGCAGATGATGGGGATGAGGCCGGCCTTCACGGCGGCCTTCACGCGCAGGTTGACGGTCTCGTCCGTCTCGCCGAAATAGGTCCTGCGCTCGCTGTGGCCGATGATCACGTATTCCGCGCCGGCTTCCAGGAGCATCTTCGCGCTCAGCTCGCCGGTATAGGCGCCGCTCTCCATGAAATGGACGTTCTGGGCGCCCACATGGATATTGCTGCCCTCGGCGGCCGCCTTCGCCGCGGCGATGTCCACCGCGGGGACGCACACGACCACTTCGGCCTTCGCGTCAGAGACCAGGGGCCTGAGCTCCTCCACCAGGGCCTTGGCCTCAGCGGGGGTCTTGTTCATTTTCCAGTTGCCGGCAATAACAGGTGTACGCATATTCGATCCGATCCTCCCATCAGTCCTTGTCGTCCAGAGCGGCGATGCCGGGCAGCTCCTTGCCCTCGAGGAATTCCAGGGAAGCGCCGCCGCCGGTGGACACGTGGGTCACCTTGTCGGCGAAGCCCATCTGGGTGATCGCGGCCGCGCTGTCGCCGCCGCCGATGATGGTGGTGCCGCCGTTATTGGCAACGGCCTCCGCGACGCAGCGGGTGCCGGCGGCGAAGGTGAGCATCTCGAACACGCCCACGGGGCCGTTCCACACGATGGTCTTGGCGCGGCGGATCTCGTTGACGAACAGTTCCCTGGTGACCGGGCCGATATCCAGGCCCTCAAAGCCGTCCGGGATCTCCTGGGAATGGACGGTGATGTGCAGGCAGTCATTGGCGAACCTGTCGCCGGCCTCGTTGTCCACGGGCAGCACGATGCGCACGCCCTTGTAAGCCGCCTTGGCCAGGATCTCCTTGGCCAGGTCCATCTTGTCGTCCTCGCACAGGGAGTTGCCGATCCGGCCGCCCATGGCCTTCTGGAAGGTATAGGCCATGCCGCCGCCGATGATGAGCACATCCACCTTGTTGAGCAGGTTGTTGATCACGTTGATCTTATCGGACACCTTCGCGCCGCCCAGGATCGCCAGGAAGGGCCTGGCAGGATTCTCCAGCGCGCCGCCCATGACCCGCAGCTCCTTCTCGATCAGGTAGCCGGCCACGCTGGGCAGGTAGTGGGTGACGCCCTCGGTGGAGGCGTGGGCCCTGTGAGCAGTGCCGAACGCGTCGTTGACGAACACATCGGCATAGGAGGCGAGCTTCTTCGCGTATTCGGGATCGTTCTTTTCTTCCTCGGCATGGAAGCGCAGGTTCTCGAGCACCATGGCGTGGCCGGGCTCAAGAGCGTCCACCTTCGCCTGGGCGTCGGGGCCGATCACGTCCTTGGCCATGACCACTTCCTGGCCCAGCAGCTCGGAAAGACGGGCAGCCACGGGCGCCAGGGAGAACTTGTCCACGTCGCCCTTGGCCTTCTCCAGGGCGGCCGCGGTGGCGGCGGCGCGCTCTTCCTCGGGGAGAGCGTCGATCTTGGCCTTTTCTTTCTTGTTGAGCTTCAGCTCGGCGTTGAACACGTTGTGGGGCTTGCCCATATGGCTGCACAGGATGACCTTGGCGTCATGGCTGAGCAGGTACTTGATCGTGGGCAGCGCCCCGATGATGCGGTTCTCGTCGGTGATCCTCTTGTTGGCGTCCATGGGCACGTTGAAATCCACGCGCACCAGCACCCGCTTGCCCTGTACGGAAATGTCTTCGATGGTCTTTTTGTTCATAAACGACTCTCCTTTTAAAATATTATGATCGCCAGATCAGAACAAAATAAAAAAGGAAGCACCAGAGCTCATCGACACTGATCTGCCTCCTTCCCCGCGCGTTTGAACGCACATCTGAATTGTATCACAGCCCCGCGGAATTGTAAAGCGGACGAAAGGGAATGCTGCCGGTTTTCGCCTGTTCGAAAAGGAAAAAACCGGCAGCTCTTTTTCCCGGCGCCCTATCCCTTCACGGCGCCGGCGGTGAGGCCCTTGATGAAGGACTGGGCCATGGTGAGGTACAGCACGATCACCGGCAGGGCGGAGAGCGTCAGCACCGTGAGCACCTTGGGCCAGTCCGTGGTGTACTGGCCCTGCAGCCGGGTCACAGCCAGCAGGACGGTCTTGGCGGATTCCTTCGTGATGAAGATGAGGGGGAACCACAGGTCGTTCCAGATGGGCACCAGGTTATAGATGGCCACCGTGGCCAGGGCCGGCCGGATCAGGGGCAGCACGATGCGCAGCCAGATACGGAAGCGCCCCGCGCCGTCCATATACCCCGCCTCGTACAGTTCCCCGGGCAGGCCGTGGATGAACTCCGTGAGGATGAACACGGCGGTGGGGAGCCCCATGGCGATGTACACCGGGAAGAGGCTGAACAGGGAATTGAGGGTATTGAGCACCTTCATGATCTGCAGCAGCCGGATGGTGGCGATCTTGATGGGCAGCATCATGCCGATCACGAAGAAATAGTATACGCCGCGGGAGAACCGGGTGCGCCAGTGGGCCAGGGCGAAGGCGCACAGCGATCCCAGGAAGAGGATCATGAACAGGCTGACCACCACCACCAGGAAGGAGTTCCTGAAATAGGCGAAAAAGTCGCTGTTCTGGATCAGGGCCTTGTAGTTGTCCAGTGTCCACTTATGAGGCAGGCCGAAGAAATTGGTATAGATCTCCTTTTTGACCTTGAAGGTGTTGATCACCAGGAACCACAGGGGGAACACGGCGATGAAGGACCAGATGATCATGATGACATGATAGGGGATGTGCATGTTCATGATCTTCAGGCTGCGGGTCTTCTTTTCCTTTTCCATACCGCGTCACTCCTTTCCCTGGGTCTTCACCAGGACCGGGATCACGCCGCACAGCAGCATGGCGAAGATCGTGGTGGAAATGGCGGAACCCACGCCGGGCTCCGGGATGCCCACGGGATGCTGGCCCGCCACGCCGTAGCGGTAGAAAAGAGTGCCGATCAGGTCCGTGGAATAGTTGGGCGCGCCGTCCAGGGTCTCCATGGCGAAGACCACGTCGAAGGCGT
>CADCQZ010000418.1 GCA_902803675.1 uncultured Eubacteriales bacterium | reverse complement strand
CTGGGACATCTGGATCGGCGCCCGGTCGTAGCTCAGGTCCCCGATGCCCATGACCAGGAACTCCACGTCCTTGATCCGGTCGTAGAGAGCGAGCATGACCTGGTTCATCTTCTTGGCCACCTCCGCCGAGGCGGCGCCCATGCTGCCCGTCACGTCCAGGGCCAGGATCACCGGCACGGTCGCAGGATGGTCCTCACTGTCCCGGCACTCCCGGACCACGTTCTTCGGATCGAGCATCGGGTGCAGCCGTCTCTGGGTGAACAGCTGCTGTTCGGTCAGGTCCCTGTCCAGGTTCCCGTCCGATGTCACGGCCCGTCCTTTGGACGCGCTGTAGTTGACAAAGCTCTCCCTGGTCCAATTGCCGTACCCCATGGTCAGTCCTCCTTTTCATCGTCGGCGGTGTCCTCATCCTCCGTATCGAACAGATCGTCGAACACGTCCTGCTTCCCGCCCATCAGCATCAGCGGCAGGAGATCCCGGGTCCCCTCCTTCCCTTTGAGCATGCCGGAAAGCATCATGTACTTCATCATCTTCCCCGCGCCCTTCCGGCCTTTGACGCCTGCCTTCCCGAACAGGGACACGATCCTGCCGTACAGATAGGTGTTCCCCATGAACATGTGGTGTTCCGGCAGGAGCGTCTCCACCGTGGCGTCCTCGAAATTGATGGCGCTGATAGTACCGTCGCCCTCACCGATCACGCACCGGGGCGTACCGCCCGCCAGGATGATGTCCCCCGGCCGGACGTGATTGGTGGGCATCACGAAGAAGAAGTCCTCCCCCACATCCAGGACGAAACTGTCGCAGTTGGTCAGTCTTTTCCGCTCCGCGTCGTACGCGCGGTAACCCGAGCGGGTCTTGACGGCGATACAGCCGTTCATGCTCAGCCGGCACATGCCGGGCGCCACCTTGCCGCAGATACCTTCAAACACGCTCATGCTCCGTCCTTCCTTTCCGCGCCTGAAAAGGCGCTGTCGCGAAAGCAGTCCCGATATCCTTTTGAAAGCTCCACTTACCGTTCAGACACCCTGCCGCCCGATCGCACGCGCGGTCCCGGCCCGCTCCGGCCCTTATTTTTCCCTGTCCAGCCGGAAGGCCACCGAGCGCTTGAGGTACTCCAGGTACTGCGGATCCCGGCACATCGCCTTCCCGGGAGCGTCGGACAGCTTGGCCACGGCCCTGCCGTTGACGCTCTGGAGCTTGATGACGATGTTCAGCGCCTTCTCGCAGGTGTCGTTGGAGCAGAAAGTGCCGATGCCGAAGGATACCATGGCGCGGCCCCTGAAGTAGTCGTACAGGGCCTGTGCCCGGTCGAAATCCAGGCTGTCGCTGAACAGGAGCAGCTTGGTCATGGGATCGGCGCCGTATTTCCGATAGTGCTCGATCATCTTGTCGCCCCATTCGTAGGGGTCGCCGCTGTCGTGACGCACGCCGGTGAAGTTGTTGACCATGGCCCGGTTGAAGTCCAGGAGGAACAGATCCGTGGTCACGGTATCCGTCAGCGCCGTGCCGTTATCGCCCCGGTACTCGTCATACCAGTCCTCAAGGGCGTAATGATTGGTATAAGCCAGGGGGATCTGATCGATGCCCTGATACATCTGGACGAACTCGTGAGCATAGGTACCGATGGGCGTCAGGTCGTACTTCATGGCCAGGTACACGTTGGAAGTGCCCACGCAGTTCCTCGTCTCGGTGCACAGGCGGCGCACCACCTCATCCTCCCATTCCCGGGACAGGCGGCGGCGGCAGCCGAACTCCGCGAATTGGAAGGTGTACTTCCCGCTGTTGAAATCGGCGATCTTCCTGTCGAGCTTCTCCCGGGCGGAGGAAAGCAGGGTGTCATAGTCGTAGCTCAGGCGGAAATAGACCTCGTTGACGATCTCCAGCAGATAGATCTCGAACTGCATGGCCGAGAACAGGGGCCCGCGCACCACGATGCTCAGCTCGCCCTCATCGCTCAGGCCTGTCTCCACATAATCCCTGATGGGCCGCCAGAGCCGGAGGAACTCCACATAGTCGCTCTTGATGAACCGGATGGAACGGAGATAGTCCAGTTCCTCCTTTCTGAAGGAGAGACCGCAGAGGTGATCGATCTGGCTGTTGATCTCCTCCAGCATTTCCGGAGTGAAACGGATGCCTTCATTGCGGCAGCGGAAGTAGTATTCACCGCTCAGATCCGTATGCTTGTGAAAGATCACCTGGTCCATGTTGAACTTGTACAGATCCGTATCCAGAAGGGAATTGACGATGGGCTCGAGTTTCATAACTGCCTCCCTCTTATTTTTCGGCCGCCTCGTACTCCTCCCGGAGCATGGCGTAGCCGTACTGATCGAAGTATTCTTCCTTCGCTTCGGGGCGGGCCTTTCCCCTTTTGATCATCCTGCCCTCGCAGCGGAAGCCGCATTTTTCCAGCACCCGGATGATGGCCGGGTTGTCCACGTCGCACACCGCGTGGAGACGGTGGAGCTTCAGTTCCTCAAAGACCAGCCGCATGACGCCTTTCATAGCCTCGGTCATATACCCGTGCCCGCTGTCGAGCCTGTTGAGCACGGCGCCCAGGATCGCGTCATCCCGCCGCCAGTTCATGTGAAAGGAGATCCCGCCGATCACGCGTCCCGTTTTCCTGACCTGGATGGCCAGGTTGTAGTGCATCCGCGGCTGGGCCAGGCGCTCCTCCACGCACTGCTTTTCCAGGTAGGCTCTGGTCTGCTCCGGCGTGTTGGGCCCGAACATCATGTGCCTGACTGTCTCGTAATCGGAGGAATAGGCGTGCACGTCCTCAAAATCCTCCGGGGAAAACTCCCTTAAGATCAGCCTTTCGGTCTCCGTCCTCATCCCCGTCACCTTCCTTCGCCCCACAGATACGGCTGGATCTCACCGGGCACCAGAGCATCAAGTTCCTTCCGAAGCGCCCGGATCGCCGCGACACACTGCCGGGCCCGGGTGGAGGAAACGAACCTTGTGGCCTCCGGTGTTTCGATCACCAGGATATCGTCCCGGAGAGCGGACAGGAAGGGACTGCCGGCGATCATGGCATCACACTCATCCGCTCCCCGGGTGAGGCACACGATACCGAATTCCCGCGCGATCTCGGGCACATATCTCCAGGCGCGCTCCATTTCCGCCAGTTTGTCCGAGCCGATCAGGAGCGCCGGCTGACAGCCCTCATCCCGGAGGTGACACAATGTGGTATACGTCCTTGGCTGCGTATCCTGACGCGTTTCCCAGTCGATCACCGTCATCCAGGGCCTTTTTTCCGCGGCAGCCCGGAGCATGGCGACCCGTTCGGAGTTGCCGTAGGCCAGATCCTTGCCCTGATCATTGAGGATATACCTTTCGCCCGAGGGCACGAACAGCACCCGCCGAGCGCCGGTACGCTCCATGGCAAAGTGCGCCAGGTCCAGATGCGCCGCCGTGGGCGGATTGAAGGCGCCGAAGAAAGCCAGCTCCCTGAAGACCATGTCAGCGCTCCTTTCCGAAGGGATCCAGCGTCACGGGCATGCGGCGTTTGTGCATGTTCGCCGCTTCCTTTTGACGGATCTTTTCGTCCACCGCCTCATCGCCGCAGGTGCCCAGGCGGATATACTGATGGATGTCCCGGTAACTGACGCCCAGGTTCTCCTCATCGCTCCGGCCGCTCAGGCCGTCGGCGGGCGTTTTTTCCACCAGATCCCGGGGCAGTTCCGGCATGGTCAGGCCCACCCGGACCACTTCCACGCTGGTCAGTTTCCCCAGCACGGCGAAATCGCAGGAGGTGTCCCCGTCCTTGGTGCAGTAGCCCACGGTGATCTCGCTCAGGTTGCCCGTGCCCGCCAGGCGCCCGCCGATGGCCTGGGCGATATAGCGCAGCACCGTCATCCTCAGCCGGGGGCCCACATTGATGTCGCTCAGGCGGCTCGGAGGCACGGAAAACTCACCTTCTCCGGCCGCCGGCCCCGTCTGGTCCGTCACCTGCCGGAGCGCCTCGTGCATTTCACCGATATTGATCACGCGCCGGTTGATCCCGAGAGACTCGCACACGCGGCGGCTGTCGGAAATATCCTTCTGCACACCATCCGGCAGCATGACCCCGTAAACATTCTCTCTTCCCAGGGCCCTGGCGCACAGGGCCGCGGTCACGGTGGAGTCCTTGCCGCCGGAAATGCCAAGCACCACCTTTGAAAAGCCCTGTTCCCGGGCAACGCGCCTGATCTCCTCCACAAGACTGTCCCTTACGGCGGCGGCGTCAAACTGATAGGTACTCATAAAACCATCCTCCCTGAATCAAATGATATCGATCTGGCAGCTGCGCATGGTCTCAAGCGCCGCCAGGTGCTTTTCGGGCGTGACGCCGGCACACAGGTCCGCCGCCACGGAGATCTCAGCCTCCGGGAAATTCGCCTTGAGCAGGAGAGCGTTGGACACCACGCAGATGTCGGTGCACAGCCCCAGGAGCGAGATGACCACCCGGTCTCCTTCCGATACTTTGCCGGCGATGATCCCGGGCAGCTCCACGGAACCGAAGGTGGGCTTTTCCAGAGTCATGCCGTCCCCGAGCGCGTCCTTCACAGCCGGGTCCAGTTCCCATCCGGGAGTGCCTTTCACACAGTGGACCACGGGCAGTTTCCTGCCTTCGGAGGAACTGAGATAACCCTCCCCGTGAGTGTCCAGAGTGGCGATGACCTCCCAGCCGTCCTCCCGGCAGGCCCTGATGCGCGCGGCTGCCGCAGGCACGATGGCCCGGGCCTCT
>CADCQZ010000417.1 GCA_902803675.1 uncultured Eubacteriales bacterium | reverse complement strand
TACGATCTGGGCGGCGCGCAGAAGCTCAGCTTCGAGGAGGGCGTGGACAGCTACGTGCCCTATGCGGGCCCCCTGGCCGAAGGCGTGCAGATGACGCTGCACAAGGTCCGCTCCACCATGTGCAACTGCGGTGCCCTGTCCATCCCCGAGCTGCAGCAGAAGGCCCGTCTGACCGTCGTGTCCTCCACCTCCATCGTGGAGGGCGGCAGCCACGACGTGATCCTGAAGAACACGCCCAACTGACTTTCTTCCGCAGGATGATCGACGATGGCTAAAAGAAAGATCGTCAACGAGGAGGAGCGCAGGCGCTTTCCGGACGGGTTCCGCATCCTGCAGGGGAAACAGGAATATGTTTCCTATGTGGAGCATTCCTCCATCCGCATCTGGTCTTCTGATGTGGCGGCCCACTATGACAACCATGTCCATTCCGCCGTGGAGATCATCATGCCCTTGAGAGGGGTGTCCGTCTACAGGCTCGGGGATAGGACCTGCAGCGTCCGGCCCGGGGAGATCCTGATCGTGCCCTCCGGCTGTCCCCATGAGCTGACCGAGCCCGAGGAGACGCAGCGCTATCTGTTCCTGTTCGAGCCCAACCTGTTCATCAGCCTTCGGGACATGCCCGACATCAACGATATGCTCCGGGAACCGATCTACCTGAGGGAGGGGGAAGCGCGGGAAGCGGCGGATCTGCTGATGCGGGTGGTGAGCTGCTATTTCGAGAAGAAGCCCCTGTGGAACACCCAGTGCTATTCCTACCTGATGCAGATGTACGTGATCCTGGGACGGCGCTACCTGGCCCAGAGGGCGCCCGAGAGCGTTTCCGGCGGCTCGGTCATCGACGCGGAGATCATGAACAGCGCCCTGACGTACATCAACGAGCACTACAGGGACGATATCTCTCTGGAGGACGTGGCGTCATTCGCGGGTTTTTCCAAATACTATTTTTCCAGGATCTTCAAGCAGTTCTCCGGCACCAGTTATACGGAGTTCCTCACCCGCAAGCGCCTGGCGGCGGCGACGGATCTGCTGATATACTCCCGGAAGCCGATCCACGAGATCGCGGCGGAATCGGGTTTCGGCAGTGTCGCCTCTTTCAACCGGGTCTTCCGGGGATACAAAAACCTGACGCCTACCCAGTACCGGGCCATCTACGGCGCGGCCGCGGATCCGGAGGGCATAAGGGAAAACGTTTGAGGGGCACACCGCCTCGGATACACCAAAAAAACAACAAAAATACAACATACTTCTCCGAACACAGGCCCGCTTTCTTGACAAGGCGGGCTTTAATCGACTAAAATCAGCAGTACATTTTTTGGAATGTGCCGTATTATTGTGACACGGAAGGTAGTAAATCGGAATGGATGCGACCGAAACCAATCGCAGAAAGAGACATCTGATCGTTGCCGCGGTCTCCGTGGTGACTGTTTTTATTATCGGGTGGTTCACTCTGCCGATCCTGACTGAAAAGATCCTCCTGGGCGTGACGCTTCTTCTGATCGCCGGCGCGATGCTGTTCACCAACGACACGGGCCGGTATATCTGCAAGCGTATCCTTTTGGCGCTGCTGACGGTGTTCATCATCGCCGCCATCACGTTCTTCGCCATGAACGCCATCCCCGGCGGCCCCTTCTCCAAGGAAAAGGCGCCTTCCGCGGCGGTCCAGGCGGTGCTCGAGGAGCGCTTCCACCTGAACGAGCCCGTCGGGAAGCAGTTCCTGCTCTATCTTGAAGGCCTGATGCAGGGCAATTTCGGCATCTCGACCAAGACCGGCCGCGAGATCTCCACCACGATCTTCGAGTCCTTCCAGATCTCCGCGAAGCTGGGCGGCTACGCGGCGGTGGCGGCGATCCTCATCGGCGTGATCCTGGGTTCTGTCGCTGCTCTGAACCGCGGGAAGGTGGCGGACCGCGTCATCATCTTTTTCACCACGCTGTTCGTGGCGGTGCCCAGCTTCATCATGGCCACGCTCCTTCTGCTGGTGTTCTGCCTGCAGCTCAACTGGTTCCCGATCTTCTCCACCAGCAACCAGTCCTACGTGCTGCCGGTGATCGCGCTGATGCTGTCCCCGATGAGCTATATCACGCGTCTTACAAAGACCTCCATGCTGGACGTGCTGGGGCAGGATTATATCCGCACCGCCCGCGCCAAGGGCGTCAAGCGCTGGCTGATCATCTTCAAGCACGCGCTGCGCAACGCTCTGATCCCGGTGATCACCTATGTGGGCCCCATGACGGCTTACATCCTGACCGGGTCCATGGTGGTGGAGAGCGTATTCACCACGGGAGGCCTGGGCACCAAGTTCGTCCAGGGCATCACCAACAGGGACTATCCCATGATCATGGGCACGACGATCTTCCTGGCGACCCTGATGGTGACCATGACCCTGATCAGTGACCTGGTCTACAAGCTCGTGGATCCCAGGATCGATTTTGATTAAAGGAGGCTGAGGGCAATGACTGAGTTCGATCCCAATATCCCGCCGAAAAAGCGGCCCTTCAGCCTGCAGCTGGACGCGGCCATGTTCGAGCCGGCTACCGATGAGGAAAAGGCCCAGCAGGAGGTCATGCGGGAGAGCACGACCTTCTTCCGCGACGGCATGCGCAAGCTGTTCAGGAATCCGCTGGCCGTCGGTTCCATGATCGTGCTTTTGATCATCCTCGTCACGATCCTCGTGGCGCCCATGATCGTGCCGTACAAGTATTCCGATATGGTCACCGTCAACGGCAAGCGCGACAAGAGCGCCAAGAACATGCTGCCCTTCACTTACTCCAAGATGGAGCAGAGCGCCATCGACGAGGGGCAGACGATCTTCCCCCATATTTTCGGGACCGATGAATTGTGCCGGGACTATTTCATCCGCGTGATCTACGGCGCCCGGGTCTCCCTGGCGGTGGGCTTCTTCGCCTCCCTGATCGTGCTGATCATCGGCCTGCTCTACGGCTCCATCGCCGGTTACGCGGGCGGCAGGACGGACCTGATCATGATGCGCATCGTGGATATCATCTACTCCCTGCCGGATACGCTGATGGTGATCCTTTTGTCCGTGGTGCTCGATCAGGTGCTGGGGCAGAGCCTGCAGAACACGGCCCTGGCCAGTATCGGCACGAACATGCTGTCCATGTTCGTGGTGTTCGGCCTGCTTTACTGGGTCGGCATGGCCCGCCTCGTCCGCGGCCAGATCCTCACCATCAAGAACAACGAGTATGTCCTGGCGGCCAGGGCCATGGGCGCGAAGCCCGGGCGGATCATCCGCAAGCATATCCTGCCCAACTGCATGAGCGTCATCATCATTTCCACGGCTCTGCAGATCCCGTCGGCCATTTTCACCGAGAGCTTCCTGAGCTTCATCGGCCTGGGCGTTCAGGCGCCCATGCCCTCTCTGGGCTCCCTGGCCAACGCGGCGCGCCAGGCGCTGCAGGCCTACCCCTACAAGATGATCTTTCCCGCGGTGGGCATCTGCCTGATCGTGCTGTCCTTCAACCTGCTGGGCGACGGTCTGCGCGACGCTTTCGACCCGAAACTGAGGAGGTGACGATATGAGCGAAATGCCGATCCTGCAGGTCAAGAACCTGCACACCTCCTTCTATACCGACGCCGGCGAGGTCCGGGCCGTCAACGGTATCTCCTACAACCTGGATGCCGGCAAGGTGCTGGGCATCGTGGGCGAGAGCGGCAGCGGCAAGAGCGTGTCGGCCTATTCGGTCATGCGCATCCTGACGGACACCGGCCGCGTCACCGAGGGCGAGGTGCTCTTCAAGGGGCAGAACATCCTCAAGTACTCCGAACAGGAGATGCAGAACTTCCGCGGCAGCCGGATCTCCATCATCTTCCAGGATCCGATGACCTGCCTGAACCCCACCTTTTCCATCGGCAGCCAGCTGCGCGAGGCCATCAGGATCCACACGGACAGGACCCGCGAGCAGGTGCAGGCCCGGGCGCTGGAGATGCTCCAGCTGGTGGGCGTCAACGAGCCGGAGAAGCGGCTCAAGCAGTACCCCTATGAGCTGTCCGGCGGCATGCGGCAGAGGGTGATGATCGCCATGGCCCTGGCCTGCGAACCGGATATCCTGATCGCCGACGAGCCCACCACCGCTCTGGACGTGACCATCCAGGCCCAGATCCTGGAGCTGATGCAGTCCCTGCAGAAGAAAATGGGCATGGCCATCATCATGATCACCCATGACCTGGGCGTCATCGCCGATATGTGCGATGAGATCATCGTGATGTACGGCGGCAAGGTCTGCGAGCGGGGCACGGCGGATGAGATCTTCTACAACCCGAGGCACGAATACACCAAGGGCCTGATCCGTTCCATCCCGCGCATCTCCGAAAAACACGAGAAGCTGGTCCCCATCCAGGGCGCTCCCGTGGATCTGCTGAACCTGCCCAAGGGCTGCGCCTTCGCGGCCCGGTGCGATCACGCCATGAAGGTGTGCCTGACACAGCAGCCCGAGGAGGTCCGCGTCAACGATTTCCACATCGCGGCGTGCTGGAACAATGTCAAGCGCATGATGGAAGAAGCAAAGGGCGGTGAAAAGGCGTGAGCGAACAGAAGCATCTGGTGGATGTGCGCCACCTGAAGGAATATTTCACCGTCAAGTCCGGCATCCTCAACAAGCTCCAGCTCAAGGCTGTGGATGACGTGTCCTTCACCATCGATGAGGGTGAGACCCTGGGCCTGGTGGGCGAGTCCGGCTGCGGCAAGACCACCGTGGGCAGGACGCTTTTGTACCTGTACAAGCCCACGGCCGGTGAGGTCTGGTTCGACGGGAAGCAGGTCACCGAGAAGAATATCGCGAATTTCCGCAAGGACATGCAGATCGTGTTCCAGGATCCCTATTCTTCCCTCAATCCCCGCATGACCGTGTCGGACATCATCGGCGAGCCTCTGGACATCCATCACCTGTACAGCTCCAAAAAGGAGCGGGCCGACAGGATCGCCGAGCTTCTGAACCTGGTGGGGCTCAACAGCGATCACGCCAACCGCTACGCCCATGAATTCTCCGGCGGTCAGCGCCAGCGCATCGGCATCGCCCGGGCCCTGGCGGTAAAGCCCCGCTTCATCGTGTGTGACGAGCCGGTCTCCGCTCTGGATGTTTCCATCCAGGCCCAGATCATCAACACCTTCGAGGAGCTCCAGGAAAAGCTGGGCATCGCGTACCTGTTCATCGCCCACGATCTTCTGGTGGTGCAGCACATGAGCCGCAGGATCGCCGTGATGTACCTGGGCCGCATCGTGGAGGTGGGCTCCGCGGCGGACATCATCGGCAAGCCGATCCACCCCTATACCGAGTCCCTGATCTCCGCGATCCCCATGCCGGACCCGGAGGCGGCGCGCCACAAGCACCGCATCATCCTGGAAGGGGACGTGCCCTCGCCCCTTCATATGCCCAAGGGCTGCCCGTTCCGCACCCGCTGCCGTTACGCCACGAAGGCCTGCGAGGAGAGCCGTCCCGAGCTCAGGGAGCTGGAGCCCGGCCGCTTCGTGGCCTGCCACAACCGCTGATATCACCCGCTTTCCTTCAGGAAGGACGGACGATATAAAAATCTTAAGGAGGAAAAGATCCTATGAAGAAACTGCTCGCACTGCTGCTGGCCGCCATGATGGTCATGGGCATCGCTTCCGCGTTCGCGGATGCAGGCAGCGAACCGGACTGGACCGAGTATGACGCGCTGATCGCCACCATCAAGTCGACCACCGACTTCGCGGAGCGCGCCAAGCTGATGCATCAGGCTGAGGACATCCTGATGGACACCGGCGCCATCGTGCCCATCTATTACTACAATGATGTGTACATGGCCAAGCCCGAACTGACCGGCTTCTACTCCAACCCCTACGGCACCAAGTTCTTCATGTACTCCGATTTCGGTGACAAGACCACCATCCGCCTCCAGCTCGCCTCCGAGCCGGACAAGCTCGACCCCGCCCTGAACAGCTCCGTTGACGGTGCCTGCCTGGCGGCCAACAGCTTCGGCGGCCTGTACACCTATGACGCCGAGGGCAATGTGTCCCCGAACTTCGCCACCGGCTACGAAGTCAGCGAAGACGGCCTGACCTACACCTTCGCCATCCGTGAAGGCCTGAAGTGGTCCGACGGCACCGCCCTGACCGCGAAGGACTTCGAGTACTCCTGGAAGCGCGCTGCCGCTCCCGAGACCGCCGCTGACTACAGCTACATGTTCGACGGCATCGCCGGCTATCCCGACGATCTGCAGGCTGTGGCTTCCGAAGACGGCAAGACCTTCACCGTGACCCTGAAGGCGCCCTGCGCCTACATGCTGGACCTGGCCGCGTTCCCCACCTTCTTCCCGGTGCAGCAGGCCTGCGTCGAAGCCTCCGCGACGGCTGACAATCCC
>CADCQZ010000416.1 GCA_902803675.1 uncultured Eubacteriales bacterium | reverse complement strand
GCTGTCATGGCTCAGTTCAGGCCGGTCGGCCTCGAACTTCTTGGCGGTGCAGGGCATGACGGAGACCACGGCGATGTCTTTGGGGTCCAGACCCTTCTTCTGCGCGTAGTAGGTCTTGACGATGGCTCCCATCATCTCATGCGGCGACTTGCAGGAAGACAGGTTGGGGATAAAGTCCGGATGATAGGTCTCGCAGAACTTGATCCAGCCGGGAGAGCAGGAGGTGATCATGGGCAGCACACCGCCGCCGGTGATCCTCTCCACCAGCTCGTTGGCTTCCTCCATGATGGTCAGGTCCGCGGCGAAATCGGTATCGAAGACCCGGTCGAAGCCCATGCGCTTGAGAGCGGTGACCATCTTGCCGGTCACGGAAGTGCCCATCGGCAGGCCGAATTCCTCACCCAGAGCCGCGCGGACGGCGGGAGCGGGCTGCACGACCACGTGCTTGGACGGATCCTTGATCATGGACCAGACCAGTTCGGTCTCGTCCTTCTCATACAGGGCGCCCACGGGGCAGTTGATGATGCACTGGCCGCAGTTGATGCAGGCCATGTCGTTCAGCTTCAGATCCCAGGGAGAACCGATGGTGGTATTGAAGCCGCGGTTGAAGGCGCCGATGACGCCCACATCCTGCACCTGAGAGCACACCGCGACGCAGCGGCGGCACAGGATGCACTTGTTGTTGTCCCGCACGATGGAGGGAGACACGTTGTCCACGCTGTACTCGACGCGCTTGCCGGCGTAATGATCGCCGTCCTCGACGCCCAGCTCGCGGCAGAGCTTCTGCAGCTCGCAGTTGGTGGAGCGCACGCAGCTCAGACACTTCTTGTCATGGGTGGACAGCACCAGCTCCAGCAGCGCCTTGCGGTATTTGCGGATCGCCGGCGTGTTGGTCTTGACCTTCATGCCTTCGGAGACCGGGAGCACGCAGGCCGCCTGCAGCGCCCTGGCGCCCGTGTCCACCACGCACATGCGGCAGGCGCCGATGGCGTTGATATCCTTCAGATAGCACAGGGTGGGGATATTGATCCCCGCTTTTTTAGCCGCTTCCAGCACGGTGGTACCGGCAGGCACTTCCACCTGAACGCCGTCGATGGAAAGGGAAATAAGCTTTTCCATATTGAACTCCTCCGTACTCCGTTATTTCTTGATGATCGCGCCGAAACGGCACTTCTCGATGCAGGCGCCGCACTTGAGGCACTTGGACTGGTCGATGACATGGCGCTCCTTGACCACACCGGAGATCGCGCCGCCGGGGCAGGCACGGGCACAGGCGGTGCAGCCGCGGCACTGATCGGTGATGAAGTACTGCAGCAGGGCCTGGCAGTGATGGGCCGGGCAGCGCTTTTCCCTGATATGGGCCTCGTACTCGCTCCTGAAGTACTTCAGAGTGGACAGGACGGGGTTCGGCGCGGTCTGTCCCAGGCCGCACAGAGCGGTCGCCTTGATGGTCTCCGCCAGGGTCTCCAGGCGTTCGATGTCCCCTTCCTCGCCCTTGCCTTCCACGATGCGGTTCAGGATCTCCAGCATGCGCCGGGTGCCGATACGGCAGGGAGCGCACTTGCCGCAGCTCTCATCCACGGTGAAGTCCAGGAAGAAGCGGGCGATGTCCACCATGCAGTTGTCCTCGTCCATGACGATCATACCGCCGGAACCCATCATGGAGCCGATCTCGATCAGGGAGTCGTACTCGATGGGCACGTCGATATGCTCCGCGGGGATGCAGCCGCCGGAAGGGCCGCCCGTCTGCACGGCCTTGAAGGCCTTGCCGTTCGGGATGCCGCCGCCGATATCATAGATGACCTTTCTCAGGGGCGTGCCCATCGGGATCTCCACCAGACCGGTGTTGTTGATCTTGCCGCCCAGGGCGAACACCTTGGTGCCCTTGGAGCGCTCGGTGCCGATGGAGGAGAACCACTTGGCGCCCTTCAGGATGATCTGGGGCACGTTGGCGTAGGTCTCCACGTTGTTGAGCATCGTGGGCTTGCCGAAAAGACCCTTGACCGCCGGGAACGGAGGCCTGGGGCGGGGCTCGCCGCGATGGCCCTCGATGGAGGTCATCAGCGCGGTCTCCTCGCCGCACACGAAGGCGCCGGCGCCCAGACGGATGTGCAGGTCGAAATTAAAGCCGGTCTCGAAGATGTTCTCGCCCAGCAGGCCGTATTCCTTGGCCTGAGCGATAGCGGTCTCAAGGCGCTTGACCGCGATGGGATACTCGGCACGGACATACACATAGCCTTCGGAAGCGCCGATGGCGTAGGCGGCGATGGTCATGGCTTCGACGATGCTGTGGGGATCGCCCTCAAGGATGGAGCGGTCCATGAACGCGCCGGGGTCGCCCTCGTCAGCGTTGCAGGCCACGTATTTCTGCACACCGGTGCTGCCGTCGCCGTAAGCGAACTTCCACTTGAGGCCGGTGGGGAACCCGCCGCCGCCGCGGCCCCTCAGGCCGGAGTCGAGGATCTCCTGGATGACCTCTTCACGGGTCATCTTGGTGAGCGCCTTCTCCAGGGCTTTGTAACCGTCAAAGGCGATGTACTCGTCGATGTTCTCAGGGTCGATGACGCCGCAGTTGCGCAGGGCGATACGGGTCTGGTCCTTGTAGAACTCGATGTCTTCCAGGGATTTCCCGCCCTTTTCCTTATCGGTGTGGACGAGCCTCTCCACGATGCGGCCCTTGAGCAGATGCTCCTGGACGATCTCGTGGACGTATTCAGCCTTCATCCGGCTGTAGAACGTGCCCTCGGGATAAACGATGACCACCGGGCCGGCCTCGCACAGGCCGAAGCAGCCCGTCCGGACCACTTTGACTTCCTTCTCGAGCCCCGCGGCCTTGATCTCGTTTTCAAAGGTTTCGATGATCCGGGCCGATCCGGATGATGTACAGCCGGTGCCGCCGCAGACCAGTACGTGCGAACGATAGATCTCCATAGCGATTCTCCTTCAAAAAATCGTATTACGCTTCCGCAGCGCCGATGGTATATTCCTCAACAGGACGGCCGTTGACGATATGCTCCGCCACGATGCGGGGCACCATGTCCGGCTTGACGTGCACATAGGTGACCTTTTTGTTGTCGGGAGTGATCACGTCCACCATGGGCTCCAGCCGGCACATGCCGATGCAGCCGGTCTGGGAAACGGTGACATGCTGCAGCTTGCGCTTGTTGATCTCCTCCAGGAAGCTGAGCATCACGGGACGGGCGCCGGCGGCGATGCCGCAGGTGGCCATGCCGACGACCACACGGGTGCCGTCGCCCGAGGCGCCTTCTTTGCGCAGGTTGATCTTTTCAAGAGTCGCTTTTCGGATCTGTTCCAATTCTGCAAGGGACTTCATGCGGTTATACCTCCTAACAGCGGTGTTATTTCTTCTTTGATGCCGGATACGATCCAGGCCACCACGTCCGGTTCATTCAGCGGCACGCCCGCCAGGGCCTCCCTGACCTCCAGGGTGGAAAACTCCATCTCCCCGCCCGAAGGGGATTCGCAGCGGAGAGTGAAATCCGGTGTGTCGGGATTGCTCATCACCAGCGCGCCGAAGGTCTCGGCAAGATCGCCCAGGGGCAGACAATCGATGGAGGAGGTGTCAAAGACGGCGGTGACCGTCGTTCCCTCCCCCGGCCTGGAAGATACCGTGACCGACCCGCCCGACAGGGCGGCGTTCTGCATCAGCAGCGGGATCCCCAGGCCGACTTTCCGGGTGGTGCGGCTGGTCACGAACGGGTTGGTGACTTTGCGCACCATCTCCTCGTCCATCCCGCAGCCGTCATCCGTGATCCGGATGGTGAGACGGCCGTCCTGCCCCAGGGACACGAGAGTATCCACCCTCGAAGCGCCGGCGCGGATGCTGTTCTGGATGATATCCATCAGGTGCAGCGAGATATCCCTCATAGATCAGCGGTACTTTTCCAGGATCGTGGGGATCTGGTCCGGCGTGAGACGGCCGTATACTTCGTCGTTGATCGTCATGACCGGGGCCAGGCCGCAGGCGCCCAGGCAGCGGGTGGCCTGAAGCGTGAACTTGCCGTCCTTGGAGGTGCTCCCCACCGGGATCTCCAGCTCCTCGCTGAGCTTGTCAAGCACTTTCTGGCTCCCTTTGACGTAGCAGGCGGTCCCGAGGCACACGCTGATCAGGTACTCGCCCTTGGGCTGCAGGGAGAATTGGGAATAAAAGGTGGCGACGCCGTAAACGTCACTGAGGGTGGTGTGCAGGGCAGCGGCGATATACTTCTGGACATCGATGGGTACACAGCCGAAGATCTCCTGCGCTCCCTGGAGCACGGGCATCAGAGCGCCGGGCACCCCGGCATACTTTTCGATCACCGCGTCCAGCTCCGCGTACTTTTCGCGTTCTTCCGACATTGGCAGTTCCTCCTTGAGAGATTAAGGTACAGGGCAAAAAAACCCTTTTGCATTATAGCAGAGAAACACTAAAAGAACAAATGAAATTTGCTTTAAATCCTTATCATTTTTTGCCATCGATACCGACTCTGACCAGCAAGGGACGCGGATGGGTCCCGAAGAAAACGCGGGGCAAAAAAATGATTGACACGCGGGGACGCGTGTGATTAAATATAGTGCGTCTGAAAGTTCAGTATTTCTAAACTTCAGGCACAGGGATGCAGTGACCGTGAAAAACACGGCAGGAGGAAAAATGGACATCGGAGAAAAACTCAGATCCTTAAGACAGCTCCGCAGCCTGACCCAGGAAGAGCTTGCCGACCGCTGCGAGCTGAGCAAGGGCTTCATATCCCAGGTGGAACGGAACCTCGCATCCCCTTCCATCGCCACGCTGACGGATATGCTCGAGTGCCTCGGCAGCAGCCTGAACGAGTTCTTTTCAGACGCCGGCGAGGACAGGATCATCTTCACCAGGGACGACATGTTCGTCAAGGAAGACCCGGATACTTTGAAGGGCAGCATCACATGGCTGATCCCGGACGCGCAGAAGAACCGCATGGAGCCCATCCTGCTGGAAATGGACGAGGACGGCGCCAGCGCGGTGATGCCGCCCCACGAGGGTGAAGAATTCGGCTATGTGCTCTCCGGCAGCGTGTTCCTCGTCATGGGAAGCACGAAGCGCCGCGTCAAAGCCGGCTGCAGCTTCTGCATCCATCCCCGGGAAGAGCATCAGCTCCTGAACGCCGGCAAAAGCCGGGCCCGGGTCATGTGGATATCGACCCCGCCTTCATTCTGAGAAAAGGAGTTCTGGCCATGCGCAAACTGATCGAATTCAGGAACATCGTAAAGAGCTTCAACGGGCAGGTGGTGCTCAAGGGCGTCAACCTGAACATCTACGAAAACGAGTTCGTGACCCTGCTGGGGCCCTCCGGCTGCGGCAAGACCACGCTGCTGCGCATCCTGGGCGGATTTCTGGAACAGGATGAAGGCACCGTCATTTTCGACGGGAAGTGCATCGACAAGGTGCCCCCCTACAAGCGGGAGATCAACACGGTGTTCCAGCGCTACGCCCTGTTCCCCCACCTGAACGTGTATGACAACATCGCCTTCGGCCTCAGGATCAAAAAGACCGGCGAGGACATCATCTCCCAGAAGGTGAACAGGATGCTGTCCCTGGTCAACCTGGAGGGCTACGAAAAGCGCAATGTCACCAAGCTCTCCGGCGGTCAGCAGCAGCGGGTGGCCATCGCCCGCGCCCTGGTGAACGAGCCCAACGTGCTGCTCCTGGACGAGCCCCTGGGCGCCCTGGACCTCAAACTGCGCAAGGAGATGCAGCGGGAGCTGAAACGGATCCAGCAGGAGGTGGGCATCACCTTCATTTTCGTCACCCATGACCAGGAGGAAGCCCTGACCATGAGCGACAAGATCGTGGTCATGCGGGAAGGCGGGATCGAACAGATCGGCACCCCGCTGGAGATCTACAACGAGCCGGTGAACGCCTACGTGGCGCGCTTCATCGGGGAAAGCAACATCGTGGACGGCGTGATGCCGGCGGATTATAAAGTCCGCTTCGATGACAAGAATTTCGAGTGCCGGGATTTCGGCTTCAGGCCCGGCGAGCCGGTGGACGTGCTGATCCGGCCGGAGGACATCGACATCGTCAAGCCCCGGGACGGCGTGCTCCGCGGGACGGTCAAGAGCGTCGTGTTCAAGGGCGTGCACTATGAGCTGATGGTGGAGACCAAGACGGGCACCAGCAAGACCGTGAAGATGAACGTGGTGACCCAGCATGATATCTATAATAAGGACGCGGGCGAGAAGATCAGCGCCAACGATTTCTACGTGGACCTGGAGGACCTGGAGAACCGCGAGATGACGGACAAGGACTTCATCTCTATCGCCAACGCCCAGGCCTGGGACGAGGAGAACCGGGACATCTCCCTGACGAAGGTCAGCCACGACATCAAAAACGCCCCCGGGGTCTACAACATCACCTTCGGCACCGATAAAAAGACCGAAGTGACGGTCAAGGTCTACGTGGTCCATCCTGAATACGTGGAGGACGCGCGGCACAATATCGGCATCAGCGCGCTGGATTTCTTCATCACGCCGGATGAGATCAAGGAATCCATGGCCATCTCCACCGACCTGAAGACCTGGGCCAGCGCCGAGGCCTGGAACCTGCAGGATGACTCCAGCATCGAGATCACCTCGGTCAAGTTCGACTTCGACCCGGCGACGATCACGGAAGGCTCCTACGACATCACCTTCTCCACCCAGGGCCGTGAATACAAGGTGGAGACCACCGCCGCCCACGAGGAAGGCGACAGGATCGGGCTGGATTTCGGCCCGGACGAGATCCACGTCATGCATAAGGAAGTGACGGACGTATGAGATCATTTTTCCGCATGACCTATCCCTACATCCTGTGGATCGCCGTGTTCATCGTGGCTCCGATGATCATGATCCTGCTCTATGCCCTGTCCCGCACCGGCAACAGCACGCTCACCTTCCAGTTCACCCTGGAGAATTTCGGGCGGTTTTTCTCGGACAGCACCTTCATGCGGGTGCTCCTGACCAGCCTGAGGATCGCGCTGATGACGACGGTATTCTGCCTGCTGGTGGGCTATCCGGCGGCCTTCTTCATCTCGCGCCTGAGCGAGCGCAACCAGACGATGATGGTGCTGCTGCTGACACTGCCCATGTGGATCAACATGCTGCTCAAGACTTACGCCTGGCGCGGCATCCTGCTCAATTTCGACCTGGCCAGCGAAGCGAAAGTGTTCATCGGCATGGTGTATGATTTCCTGCCGTATATGATCATCCAGATCCACACCTCCATCGCCAAGCTGGACAGCAACCTGATGGTGGCCTCCTATGACCTGGGCGCCAACAAGTGGCAGACTTTCCGCAAGGTGATCCTGCCCCTGAGCGTTCCCGGCATCATTTCCGGCATCACGCTGGTGTTCCTGCCGGCGGTATCCAGCTTCGTCATCCCCAAGCTGCTGGGCGGCGGCGACTACGTGCTGATCGGCAACCTGATCGAGATCTACTTCCTGACCGCCGGGGACTGGAACTTCGGCAGCGCCATCTCTCTCATCATGGCACTGATCATCATCGCGTCCATGTGGCTGACCAGGAAACTGGACAGGAACGGACAGGAGGACTGAGGTATGGAAAAACGCAGATCGAAATGGTCCCTGCTGACCAACGGTTATCTCATCCTGGTGCTCCTGTTCATCTACCTGCCCATCGGATACGTGGTGCTGTTCTCCTTCAACGAGAGCAAATCACTGACCAATTTCACCGGGTTCTCCCTGCGCTGGTATGAGAACATGCTGCAGGACGAGACCATGCTGCAGAGCATCTACTACACCCTGCTGACGGCGGTGATCGCCACGGCGGTATCCACCGTGGTGGGGACCGTGGCGGCCATCGGCCTCTCCAAGGCCAGGCCCCTGGTGCGCAGCCTGATCCTGGAGGTGAACAACCTGCCGGTGATGAACCCCGATATCGTCACGGCCATCGGCCTGATGCTGCTGTTCATCTCCACCAAGATCCAGCTGAGCCTGACCACCCTGATCCTGGCGCACATCACTTTCTGTGTGCCCTATGTGATCCTCACCGTGATGCCCAAGCTCCGCCAGCTGGACGACAATGTGGCCGAAGCCGCGCTGGACCTGGGCGCAACGCCCTTCCAGGCACTCACGAAGGTGATCCTGCCCCAGATCTATCCGGCGATCCTCTCCGGCGCCCTGATCGCCTTCAGCATGAGCTTCGACGATTTCGTGATCTCGTTCTTCACTGCCGGCGTGGGCATCAACAACATATCCATGTATGTCTACTCGATGAAGCGGTACAACCCCAGTGTGAACGCGCTGTCCACCCTGATCGTGGTCGTGGTGACCCTGATCCTGGTGGCCGTGAACATCATCCCCCGTCTGAAAGACAGGAAAAACAACGAAGAGGAGGACATGTAAGATGAAAAAGATCCTGACCGCCCTGCTGATCCTGTGCCTGCTCGCGCCCGCCCTGAGCCTCGGTGAAGGGTATGACCCGGTGAAGGAATTCGGCAGCAACGTGCTGAACGTATACAACTGGGGCGAGTACATCGACAAGCAGGTGCTCACCAATTTCCAGAAAGAGTACAAGGTGAAGATCAACTACTCCCTGTTCTCCTCCAACGAGGAAATGTACACCAAGCTCCTGAGCAACGCGTCCTACGACGTGCTCATCCCCAGCGACTACATGATCGAACGCCTGATCCGGGAAAAGAAGCTCCAGCCCCTGGACAAGACTGTGGTGACGAGCCTTGACAGCCTGGTGGACGGCGTCAGGAACCTGGACTATGATCCGGACAACACCTATTCCGTCCCCTATCTGTGGCAGACCGTCGGCATCCTGTATGACCAGACGAAGATCGACCCGGAAAAAGTGGAGGAGCTGGGCTTTTCCATCTTCCTGGATCCCGAGTACAGCGGCCACGCCTATATGTATGACTCCGAGCGCGACGCCTTCATGATCGCCTTCAAGGCACTGGGCTATTCCGCCAACACGGAAGACCCGGAGGAGATCACGGCGGCCTACAACTGGCTGCGCGAGATGGACAAGGCCGTGCACCCCGCCTATGTGACGGACGAGGTCATCGACGCCATGATCAACGGCGAGAAGTGGCTGGCCCTGGTCTACAGCGGTGACGCCGCCTATATCATCTCCGAAAACGAGGACATGGCCTACTGCATGCCCAAGGAGGGCACCAACGTGGCCGTAGACGCCATGGTGATCCCCGCCAACGCCACCAACCCCAAACTGGCCAACGTGTTCATCGAGTACATCCTGCAGTATGAGAACAGCCTGATGATCTCCGATGAAGTGGGTTACGCCTCCCCCAACGCCCAGGTGCTGGAGGAGCTGAGCAGCCCGGGCGGCACCTATTTCGAGAACTCCGCCTACGTGCCCAGGTCCGGCTATGAGAAGGACGAGATGTTCCATGACAACGAGGTCCTCAAAAAGCAGCTCTCCGAGCTGTGGATCAAGGTCAAGCTGCACGAGTAGTCTTTAAAAACAGGATCTTCTTCAGGCCCGGCCCGAGCCGCGGCCTGTGAAAAGAGGCAGAATGCGTACCTTGAAGCATCTATCCATCCTGATCGTGATCGTGCTCCTCGCGGGGATCGGCACCGCCGCCCCGGAGGAGTACGTCACTTTGCAAAAGGGCGTGTCGGGCCCCGGCGTGCTCAGGCTGAAGCAGGCCATGTATTACCTGGGCTACTTCACCAGCCTGAACCTGTCGGACGGCTATAACGACGTGATGGTCCAGCGGGTCAAAATGCTCCAGAAGAACAACGGCCTTGAGGAGGACGGCATCGCCACCCCCGAGCTGCAGGCCCTGGTCTACTCCGGGAACTGTATCCCGGCCCCCAACGCGCCGGCCCCCACGCCCCTCCCTACCGAGCCCCCCGCGCCGCTGTCGCCCGAGGGCCTTCCCCAGGACATGCCGGAATGCGACGAAAAGGGCCTGCTCAAAGGGGACGGTGAATACATCTATATCGACGCCGACACGGGGCTGTGGATCTATAAGAGCGCCGTGCTCTCCGTGGTCATCAAGCGTTTCATCGCGCAGACCGACAGGCTGGTCTGGTTCGAGCTGGACATCGTGTGCACGCCCGAATCCCCGATGAAGACCTACCTGTCCCCCGGCAGGATCCCCG
>CADCQZ010000415.1 GCA_902803675.1 uncultured Eubacteriales bacterium | reverse complement strand
GCGGCCTGGATTCCTCCCTGGTGTGCGCCATCGCCCAGAGCATGCTGGACAGGCCCATCCGCACCTTCGCCATCGGCATGGATGTGGACGCCATCGACCTGAAGTACGCCCGGATCGCCGCGGACTATATCGGCTCGGAACACACGGAGGTCATCATATCGGAGAAGGACGTGATCGACGCCCTGCCCGAGGTGGTGGAGCTGCTGGCCACCTGGGACATCACCACCATTCGCGCCAGCATCGGCATGTACCTGGTGTGCAAATGGATCCACGAGAACACGGATATCCGGGTGCTGCTCACGGGCGAGATCTCCGACGAGCTCTTCGGGTACAAGTACACGGATTTCGCCCCCGGCGCCGCCGAATTCCAGGAGGAAGCGGAAAAACGCGTCCGGGAACTGCATGTCTATGACGTGCTGCGCGCCGACCGGTGCATATCGGTCAACTCCCTGGAGGCCCGGGTGCCCTTCGGGGACCTGAAATTCGTACGCTACGCCATGAGCATCGACCCGGAGCTGAGAATGAACACGCACCACATGGGCAAATACCTGATCCGCAAGGCCTTCGCGGACGATCACATCCTGCCGGACGAGATCCTCTGGCGGCAGAAGGCAGCCTTTTCCGACGCTGTGGGCCACTCCATGGTGGACGACCTGAAAGCCCTGGCGGAAAAAACCTATACCGACAAGGAATTCGCGCTGAAAGCGGCGAAATATGATCACAGGCCTCCCTTCACCAAGGAGAGCCTGATGTACCGGGAGCTGTTTGAAAAGTACTATCCGGGACAGGCCCGGATGATCCCGGACTACTGGATGCCCAACAGGACATGGCCCGGCTGCGACGTGGACGACCCTTCCGCCAGAGTGCTGAGCAACTACGGGGCCAGCGGCATATGAACACACGGAGGAAATGCGAATGGACAAGATCGTCATCCTGGATTTCGGAGGCCAGTATACCCAGCTGATCGCCCGGCGGGTACGGGAGGAGCACGTGTATTCCGAGGTGGTGCCATGGAACACCCCGGCTTCTCAGATCGCGTCCTGCCATCCGGCCGGCATCATCCTGTCCGGCGGGCCTTCCAGCGTATGCGATGAGGACGCGCCCCGCTGCGATCCCGCGCTCTATGATCTGGGGGTGCCGGTGCTGGGCATCTGCTACGGCATGCAGCTGACAGCCCACATGCTGGGCGGCCAGGTGGAGCGCGCGAGGGAGCGGGAGTACGGCCGGGTCACCGTGCGTTTCCGGGAGCGGAAGGGCCTCACGGAAGGCCTGTCCCCCTCCTCCGGCTGCTGGATGAGCCACACCTGGCAGGTGAGCGCCTGCCCGCCCGGCTTCCGCATCATCGCGGAGACGGACAACTGCCCCGCGGCCGCCCTGGTCTCGGATGAAAAGAGGATCTACGGCGTGCAGTTCCACCCGGAGGTGACCCACACCGACGAGGGAAAACGCCTCATCCACAACTTCCTCTACGGCATCTGCCGCTGCGCCGGGGACTGGGATATGGCCTCCTACGCCGACACCGCCGTCAAACAGATCCGGGAAGCCGTGGGCGCTGACGGCACGGTGCTTCTGGCCCTGTCCGGCGGAGTGGACTCCTCTGTGGCGGCTGCGCTGATCTACCGGGCCATCGGCAAACGCCTCACCTGTGTGTTCGTGGATCACGGCCTGATGCGCAAGGGAGAGAGCGAACAGGTCTGCCATGTGTTCAGCCACCTGTTCCCGGTGCGCTTTGTGAGGGCCGACGCGGCGGATAAATTCTTCGCGGACCTGAAAGGTGTGACGGAACCGGAGGAGAAGCGCCATATCATCGGACGGGATTTCATCGAGGTGTTCCGCGCGGAAGCCGCCAAACTGGGCAAAATGGACTGTTTCGCCCAGGGCACCATCTATCCCGACGTGATCGAGAGCGGCCAGGGGACCAACGCCGCCGTGATCAAGAGCCATCACAACGTGGGCGGCCTGCCCAAAGAGCTGGGATTCACGGAGCTGATCGAGCCGCTGCGCATGCTGTTCAAGGACGAGGTGCGCGCCCTGGGCGAGGCCCTGGGCCTGCCTGAGGATCTGGTCCGGCGCCAGCCCTTCCCGGGGCCGGGGCTGGCCATTAGGGTGATCGGGGAAGTGACGCCGGAAAAGGTCACCATCGTGCGGGAAAGCGACGCGATCTTCAGGGAAGAGATCGGAAAGGCCGGTCTCAAGGAACAGGTCAGCCAGTATTTCACCGTTCTCACCGGGGTGCACAGCGTGGGCGTGATGGGCGACGAGCGCACCTATGACTACACGATCGCCCTGCGCGCCGTGACCACAGATGACTTCATGACCGCCGACTGGGCGCGTCTCCCCTATGACCTCGTGGCAAGGGTGTCCGCGCGCATCGTGAATGAAGTGCCCCACGCCAGCCGGGTCGTCATGGACGTGACCACTAAACCCCCGGCCTCGATCGAGTGGGAGTGAGCCAAAGGCTGCCCTCAGGCCGCCTTTGGCAGTTATGATCCATCTTGCTCATTTTATTCGCGTCGGTCAGCTTCAAAGGGGAGCTTTCCTGCGCGAACTGATATCGCTTGGAAATTCCTCCTTTTCAGCACGCTTCCGCCTGC
>CADCQZ010000414.1 GCA_902803675.1 uncultured Eubacteriales bacterium | reverse complement strand
CGGGGATGAAGTCCAGGGCGCGGAGGAAATCAACGCACATCTGGATCTGCTCAGCGGTCAGGCCGGTCTCGGCGACGGTGGCATCCAGGCCGGGCACGATGTCGAACTCGATGAAGTAGCCCTTGTAGATGGTGAGGAAGCTGGTGTAGGCAATGACGTCACCGGCGTTCTTGACGACCATCAGTTTGGTGCCGTGGGAGGTCTCGGTGTAGGTGATGTCGACTTCTTCACCCTCGGTGGAGTAGGTGTCGGCGATCCACTGCAGGTCTTCCTCGCCCAGGTCATTCAGGCGGTCCACGGTGCCGAACTGCTCATCATACTCGATGACCAGGAACATCACGGGAGCAGCCTTGTCTTCCGGGCGCCTGACGGTGGCGAGCAGGCCTTCGTCATCCTTGCTCACGACAGTCACTTCAAAGCCTTCGGGCACAGCGCACTGGAGCTTGAAAGCGCCGTTCATGTTGATGGAACCGATGTTTTCCTTGGCGGCGGTGGCCGTTTCCTCAGCCAGCGCGGCGCAGCAGCCCAGCAGCAGCGCCAGAGCCAGCAGCATCGCAGTCAGTTTCTTCATGGATTGATCCTCCTAAATTCAACGTTCAAGATCGTGTCCGCGTCAGTTCATGTTCAGGGATACGTAGAAGCGGCTGATGTAGCCGGTGATACCGGTCACCGGATCGGTCACCTGATACCAGCGGTCGGTCTCGCCGATCACGGTGAGCGCCTCGTTCAGACGGACCTGACGGATCAGGGTCGCTTTCTCATTGGGCGCGTAGCGCAGGTTGGACCAGCCGGAGACGCGCTCGGGCTTGCCGTAGACCGTGTAGGGCTGGCTGACCAGGCGGAAGGTCCTGAACTGACCGTTCATCTTCTTGTAGTGATCGGCCAGCGCGCTGTCTTCGACAGCGGCCACGTCTTTGTTCGCGGTCCTCTTGGTGTTGGCGGCGGTGGGAGCGACATAGTAATCGGTCAGGTACTTGGCCATCATGTACGCTTCGTCATAGCGGCCGACGCCGTAGTCGATGCAGGCCCAGCCGTTGGAGATGTACTTCACGGTCAGAGCGGTGCCGTAGGGGATCTCGCAGATCAGGTTGCTGTTGTTGCTCTTGATCTCGGGAGTGCTGCGCAGGTTGACGGTGGTGCCCTTGGCGGGGCTCACGTACATGATCCTGTCAGCGGCCTGCGCCGCGGGGATGAGCGCCAGCGCCATCACCGCGAGGAGCGCCAGTGAGATGATACGTTTGGTCATGATGAGTTCCTCCTTCTTGATTTTGCGCGGCCGAAAAGCCGGACATGCGGTATGATGACAGAAAAGCTGTCCGCGCGAGAACTGATCATTCTGTATCCATACCGACTAATGTAAATTATAACATGCACGTTCGTGCGAGTCAAGCCGCGCAAGGCCGTTTTTCAGGCCCCGGAAGCCCGGGAATACGGGGATTTTTCCCGGGCCGCGGGCGCAAAAAAAAGCGCGCGGTCCCCCGATCGATCATATGGACGAAAGACCGATCAGGGGACCGGCTGTCCCTCGGCTGCCGACGGTCATCGGCCGGAAGTTTTTTCCATCAGGCGGGCCCTTTTCTCCCGGGCCTGCTTGAGTTCGGTCTCCTCGGTGAGGCCCCACTCCTTTTCCAGCAGGTCCACGATGCGGCCCCAGGTATCGGCCGCCTTTTTAAAGTCGCCCCGGATCTCATGGATGTCCGCGATGGCCTGGAGCTCGTCCTGGAAGCGGGGATACCGCTTCTCGGCGGCGAAGGATCGCTCGTAGAGATCCTCGGCCCGGTCGTAGTCGCATTTGAGGGCGTAGTACTGGGCGGCCTCGAACAGGGCGGCGCTCTCGTCCCCGTGGGCGGCGGTCATCTCTTCGATGATCCGGTCCGCTTCGGGCTCATTGAAGCGCGCCAGGGCGATGTGGGCCCGGTACGCCAGGACGACCACCGGGTCCGTCCCGGGAAGGGCGGCCACCCGGGCCAGGTATTTCTCCGCCTCGTCGGCGCGGTGGTCGGCGATGAGGTTGTCCAGCAGGTACCAGTAGGGCAGGCGGATATCGGGATCCTTTTCCGCCAGCTCCCGGTAGAATTCGATGGCCCCGGTGTGGTTGGAGATGTTCCAGTCCCAGGCGGCGTGCCGCTCCGCCTGCTGCAGCATCCACTGGCAGTTCTTTTCACCGGGGGAGAGGCGGATGGCGTCCCGGGCGTAACGGCTGACTTTTACGGCGTAAGTGTTCATCCGGTGCCAGTACAGGTAGGCCATCAGGTCCGTGGCGCGCTTTTTGTGATCCGGGTCGCCCAGCATGGCCTTTAAAAACTCCTCGTATTCCGCGAACACGTCCCGGGGCAGCTCTTCCTCCACGTCCATGCGGTTCTCGATGCGGTTGAGGCGCTGCTCGTTCGTCAGGTCGAACAGGTCGTCGATGCTGACGCCGAAGATCTCCGCGATCAGGGGCAGGGCCGTGATGTCCGGCATGGCGGCGCCGTTCTCCCATTTGGAGACGGACTGGGCGCTGATCCCCAGGCGGTCCGCCAGCTGTTCCTGGGTGAAGTTCGCTTTGAAGCGGAGCTGTCTGATCTTTTTTCCGAGTTCCATGGTGGTGTCCTCCTTAACGTGCGCTTTCCCGGGTGCGTGATCATTATAGGACAGGGACGGGGAAGGTTCAATAACGCGGTTTTACAGTCGGCTCGCCTGAAGGGAGAGAGGAGCGCCTGCGGCGCAATGAAGCCGCCCAGAGCTCAATCCAAGGCTTGGTCTGGGCTAATGAAGACGCTTCGCTAATGAAGACGCCCGGAACGCAAGCCAAGGCTTGGTCCGGGCTAATGAAGAAACTGGATATGGTTTTTCTTTGACCTCATCCG
>CADCQZ010000413.1 GCA_902803675.1 uncultured Eubacteriales bacterium | reverse complement strand
TCTTACAATGAACACAAACTCAACAGCCTCTGTGGAAGGGATTGAAATCATCAGATTGATTGACTTCCTTATCGAGTAACAGAATAGGATCTAAATGGCAACCAAATAGTGGGGCTGTTGCTTGTGCAACAGCCCCAGCGCAGGGTGGCGTTTCTATTATCTAAAGTCTTCCTCCGGAACCGCCGGGACCCGGGCGTGAGGGCGTTTCGCCTGTCCCCGTGGTCACCGGTCCACCAGCTGCCGCCGGGTGGCCCAGCGGCCCCTTTTGTAATAGATCACCAGCGCCGCGCTGGTGACGATCCAGGACGCGGTGTAGGACAGGCACAGGGACAGGAGCGTGCCGAAGTGGGCGAACACGGTCATGATCCAGACCACCCGGAACAGGCAGATCCCGATGCCGATGATGGCCACCGGCATCACCGCGTCGCCGGCGCCCCGCAGCACCGCGGAGAGGACCTCCACCAGCACCCAGGTGAAGTAGAAGGGCACGAAGTAGCTCATCACCTGATAGGTGGTCCGCACCACCGCCTCATCCGGCGTCAGCAGCCGCAAAAGGGGGATGCCGGTGAGCATGAGCAGCGCGCTGAGGAGCACGGTGACCGTGAAGTGCATGATGAGGCCCTGTTTGACGCACTGCTTCACCCGGTCCGTCCGGCCGGCTCCGTAGTTCTGGGCGATGAAGCTGGTGATGGCCGCGCCGATGGCGTTGCTGACGGCCCAGAAGAACCCGTCCGTCTTCCCGCTCATGGCCCAGGAGGCCACCACCACCGTGCCCAGGGAATTGACCGCGACCTGCACGATCATGTTGGAAACACTGTACATGGAGGACTGCAGGCCGGCCGGGATCCCCAGGCGCAGCATGTTTTTGAGGTAGACGCCTTTGATCCCCAGGCCACTGAGGGTCAGGGAGTACTCCCGGTCCCCGTGGGTCAGCAGCCATGTCAGCAGCGCGGTGTTCACCACCTGGGCCGCCACCGTGGCGACAGCCACCCCGGCGATGCCCCAGCCGAAGACGATCACGAACACCGCGTCCAGCACGATGTTGATGACGCAGCCCGCCACCATGTACAGGAAGGGATGGAAGGAATCCCCCAGCGCCCGCAGGATGCTGGATTCCATGTTGAGTATCATCAGGAAGGGCACGCCCAGGAAATAGATCCTCAGGTACAGTACCGCGCCTTCCATCGTCTCTTCCGGGGTATTGAGCAGCCGGAGCAGGGCGGGGGAGGCGGTGATCCCGAGGATCATGAGCCCGAGGCCGGTGAGGGCCATCACCGTGACCGCGGTGCCGATCGCGCGGTTCAGGTCTTCCGTCCTGCCGGCGCCGTAGATCTGCCCGATCACCACGGAGGCGCCGGCCGTCATCGCCACGAAGAAGCCCACCAGCACATTGATGATCTGAGCGGAGGAGCCGCCCACGGCCGCCAGGGCGTTGGTGCCCACGAACCGGCCGACGATCAGCCCGTCCACCGCGTTGTACAGCTGCTGGATGATGGTGCCCGCGGCGATGGGAAGGAAAAAGATCAGCAGCTTCCGCCAGACGCTGCCCTCGGTCAGGTTCGCTTTATCTTTCGTGTTCGTCATCTCTCAAACCACCGCGCGGAGAACTCCGCCACAGCCTCCGCCAGTTTTTTGATGTCCCAGTCCGTCGCGTTCACCGTCAGGTCGAAGGTGCTCCCGTCCGATACGCTCTTCCCGGTGAGGATCTCCCGGGTCTGCCGCCGGTTCTTGTCGATCCGGCGGATGTTCCGCAGGATCTCCTTTTCCGTCAGCCGTTCCGCCGGGTCCTTTTTCTCCTCGAACCGGACGCAGCGCTTGAGGCGGCTCTGGATATCCGCGCACACACAGATCCGGAAGGGGGAGGCGTCGTGCAATATCACGTCCGCGTCCCGGCCCACGATCACGCAGTCGTTGCCTTCCGCCGCGATCTCCCGGATGATCTCCCGCTGCTTCACCAGCACCTGGGTGTGCCGCCAGGCCGCGCCGGTGGGCTGGTGGAAAGTGTTCCGGTAGGTCAACTGGAACTGGTGCCACCCGTGGGTGCTCAGGGCCCTGTGCACGTAATCCGGATCCATGCCCTGCCGCTCGGACAGCATCTGGATGATCTCCCGGTCAT
>CADCQZ010000412.1 GCA_902803675.1 uncultured Eubacteriales bacterium | reverse complement strand
GTGGCGGTCCAACGCGGCGGCGCGGCCGAAGTCTTCGATCTCAGGGAGGAGAAGATCACGGCCTCTTATCCGGGCTATATCTGGCGGACCTGTGACTCTCATTGCCAGATCTTCGATGACCATACAGCTCTGCTGGATCAGCGCGCTTATGGTGGATCCCCATCCATCGTGGGGGATCTGTACGGCAATATTCTGTTTCGGGCGGAGAACGGTATGATCTGTGAACGTTTTGCCGGCGATCCGGGATATTATTGGCGTGAATTCCCGGAAGAGCCTGATGAGGGGACATGGTATTTCTTCGAGGTCTCCTCGGGGGACGAATGGAAATACTGGCGCACTGACAGGGCTGAATACCGCTATACCGACAATTACAGGAACCTTCGGACAGGGGAACATGTGTCGATCCCGAGGGCCGCGGGCGTTATTGATCCCCGGGCATCTCAGCCGTTAAGCGCGGACGCTCTGCCCGGGGATGACGCCCGGGCCGCGCTTTATCCGCCTCATCGGGAAAGCGTGATCGTCTGGCCTGAAAAAGGGCATCCCCTTTGCGCCGTTTACACCCCGGAGGGAGAACTGCTCGGCCACCGGGAATGGTCTGACATCGACAACTTACTGATTCGCTATGACGCAAGCATCTTCGGGCGCTGGCATACCATCGATCTTCAGGGATGGTGCGCCGTGATGGACTTCAGCGGCAAATGGGGGATCGTCGCGACGGACCATCATATGATCCTTCCCCTGGAATTTGATGGTGTGGACGCGGACGGGAGGGCTTGGCATACGACCCGTCATCCCGCGGTCATCAACTGGCGGGAGGGCCTGGGCTTTATCGCGCGGCGGGACGGACAATGGTACATTTTCGACACGGATGGCCGCCTGATCTATTGAATCGGCGGATCGCTTCCGGCACGAAAAAAAGCCCCGGCCGCGCTTCATAACGGCGCCGGCCGGGGTCTTTGTGAGGTCTGTCAGCCTTTTTTCCCGATCTTCTCAAACAGCGGGAACGCCATCGGCCAGATCCCGATGATCGTGAAGATGATCAGGGCGTAGCGCGCCGTGCGCGTCAGGAACGCCGGCAGGGTGCCGCCGGTGAGGAAATCTTTGCTGAAGGGCAGCTTGAGCAGCGTGTTCATCACATAGTAGATCGCGAAGGCGCCGATCAGCCGCAGGATCATGGCGAAAACGTTCCGGGTGTCGCTGAAGCGCACGAACTTCTCCTCGAAGCGGATCGCGGCGATCAGGCCGATCAAAAGCCCCAGGGAAGTGAAATAATCATCGGTGCGCACGAAAAACACCCCGGGCAGGGATACCGCCAGCAGGATGAGGTGCCTGGTCCATTCGTTTTTCACTTTCTTTTCCAGGGTGACGCAGACCCAGGCCACGATCAGGCCCAGGGCCCATCCGGCCAGGATGTCCGTGGGATAGTGCATCGCGGTCACGGCCCGGCTGAGGCCCACCAGGAAGATGACGCACGCGGCGGTGATCCACATCCATCTCTTCTTCACTTCCTGCGCCAGGGGAAAGAAAAGGCCCGCGGCGGAAGCGCTGTGGATGCTGGGGAAGGACCATCCCTGGGCGGCCACGTCATCAAGGGAAGCGCTGTTCCCGAAGTCCGCCACGCCTTTCACCCGTCCCGGGTACTGCATATAGGGCCGGGGCCGCGTCACCACGGCCTTGATCATCGGCAGCCAGGTGTTGATGACCGTGATGATCAGCGCCAGGCGTTTGCCCACTTCCTTTTTCCAGCAGAAAAGGATGATGAGCAGCACCAGCATCAGTCCGGTCTCGCCGGCGATAAAGCTCAGCGCCGTTCCCACCGCGCTGTGCAGGCTCCCCAAAACATTCTGGATCCACTCGATCAGGCTGACTTCCCATTCCATTTTTTCGTCCCTCCCCGGATACATATCCGGTCATCAGATCTTCTCCCGCATGTACTCCCCGCCCGTGAGGTCCTTCCATAGCATCAGGCCGTCCTCCAGGATGATATAGCTGTGGGGCGTGCCCTCCTTGGGGATGGACACCGATCCGGGGTTCACATAGGTGTATCCCTCATGACGGCGACAGCAGGGGATGTGGGTGTGGCCGCACAAAAGGATGTCGCCGGGCTTGAGCGGCGGGGGCGTCTCCTCGTTGAGCAGATGCCCGTGGGTGGCGCAGATCACGCGGCCGGAGACGAACAGCGTGCACATGTCCGCCATCACGGGGAAATCCAGCACCATCTGGTCGACCTCCGCCTCGCAGTTGCCCCGCACGCAGATGAGGTGGGGCGCGATACCGTTGAGCATTCCGATCACTTCTTTGGGCGCGTAGCCCTCCGGCAAGTCGTTGCGGGGCCCGTGATAGAGAAGGTCGCCCAGCAGCACCAGCCGCTCCGGCGCTTCTTCGCGCCACGCCTCAAGAAGCTTTTCGCACCATAGGGCGGAACCGTGTATGTCCGACGCGATCATGAGTTTCATAAGCACCCCTCCGTTTTTTTATCGATCCCGGTATCAGGCCATGCGGCCCTATTATAAACCTCGGCAGGGAAGACCGCAACGGAAAAACCGTGGTGTCGTTGTTCTACGGATCGTAGAATAATCGTTCTCCGTTTCGGACGAACCGTGAGTTTTCCGGCCCGCGGGGATATGCTATGATAAGGATGCGAAAACGGGCGGAACGATCGGAAACGATGCGGACTTCCCGGAAGGCTGCCCTCGCCCGGGTCCAAAGGCGAGGATGATCCTGTATATCGGAAAGGAGACGGCACATGATCCAGTTTCGGGAAGGATTTTACGCGGATATCCGTGTGGAGGACAGGAGCCGGACCGTCATCAGGTACAAAGCGGGAGAGCTCGAGGAGATGAAGACCCGCGTGGAGAAACAGGCGTTCATCCGCGTGTACGACGGAAAGATGTGGTATTATGCGTCGGTGACGGATGTGGAGCACCTGCAGCAGACCCTGGACGGCCTTTACGCCGCCGCAGAGGAAAACCCGGCCATCCTTGAGGATCCCGTGGTGCGGCGGTTTGAAAAGAACCGCGACAGGATCGAGGGGTCTGCGGCCCGTACGGTGCGTGACATCCCGCTCAGGGACAAGCAGGCGCTGCTGCTCAACACTCTGCCCATACTCACGGAGGATCCCTGCGTGGCGCTGCCGCAAGGGCAGTATCTGGACAGGAACAGCCGTTTCCGCTTCCTGTCCAGCCTCGGGGCGGACATTTCCTATGAGCTTGAGACCTGCGGGCTGGCGTTCTTCTTCAGCATGGCGGAGAGCGACAGGCAATTCTCCGGGCACTGGCAGAAGGGCGCGACGCACTTTGACGAGCTGACGGGCCTCGGGGATCTTCTCCGGGCCGCGGTGAAGGAGCAGGCGTATTTCATGAGACATTCCGTGCCGGCGGTGCCGGGGGAATATCCGGTGGTGCTGTCACCGGAAGCCGCCGGTGTGTTCGCTCATGAGTCCTTCGGCCACAAGTCCGAGTCGGACTTTATGCTCTCCGACGAGTCCATGAGGGACGAGTGGCAGATCGGGAAGGTCGTGGGCTCCAAGATCCTGTCCATCGCCGAGTGCGGCAGCGTGCCGGGCAGCGGCTTCGTCCCCTATGACGACGAGGGCACCAAAGCGCGGAAAAACTACCTGATCAAAAACGGCGTGCTGGCCGGCCGCCTGCACAGCGCCCAGACCGCCGCTGCGCTCGATGAGGGCCTCACAGGCAACGCGCGCGCCGTCGACTGCACATTCGAGCCCATCGTGCGCATGACCACCACCTGGATCGAGGGTGGGGACCTGACATTCGATGAGATCATCGCCCCGATCCGGAAGGGGTATTACATCAAGACCGTCAACCACGGCAGCGGCATGAGCACCTTCACCATCGCGCCGAGCCTGGCCTATGAGATCGTGGACGGCAGGCTCGGCCGGCCGGTGCAGATCAGCGTCATCACCGGGAACGTGTTCGAGACTCTCGGCCGCATCGACGGGCTCACGAAGGACGTGGAACTTTTGTCCTTCGTCACGGGCGGCTGCGGCAAGATGGAGCAGATGGATCTCCCGGTGGGATTCGGCGGCCCATATGTGCGCGTTTCTTCCATGAACATTCAGTGAGGTGGACAGGATGGAAAAAGAATTCATCAAAGAGACAAAGAGCTCCGTCACCCTGAACGTCACCGCCGGAAAGATCGACAGCTTCCGCAAGATCGAGCGGACCACCGGCACGGTGCGGGTCTATGACAACGGCTGCATCGGCGTGGCGGGCTGCGTCGGTGAGCCGGACGAGGAGAAGCTGACCGCACAGGCGAAGGAAGCGCTCGCCTTCGGCATCCCGTATCCCTGCGTTCTTGAGGAGGCCCTTGAGATGGAGATCCGGGATGATGAGGAGATCATCCCGGAGCCCCGGCTCATCCCGATGATGCGTTCCTTCCTGGAACGCCTGAATGCCATGTGCCCTAAATTCGCGTTCTCCAACAAGATCAGTCTCTCGGCCTGCAAAACGGAGTACCGCAATTCAAAAGGCCGTCATTTTTTCAGCTCTTCCCGGAGTTTCAGGATCGGGCTGCTGGCGCAGGACCGCGGCTCGGGCAACCTGTTCGACACCTTTTTCCTGTGGCAGGGAAAGGATTTCGATCCGGACACGGTGCTTCAGATCTTCAAGGAACAGTACGACGCTTTCTTTATCCCGGCGGATATCGAGCCCGGGCGGTATCCGGTGATCGCCGGAGGGGAGGACCTGTACGGCACCTTCATGCAGCACTTTATAGGCGACATGTACGCTGCCGGCGCGTCCCTGGTCAGCGGCAGGCTGGGGGAGAAGGCGTTCAGTGAAAAGCTGACGTTGAGGGACGACAAGGATCCCGTCACCGCGCCGGGGACCTGCTTTTTCGACGCGGAAGGCTGTGTGTCTGAGGCCCACCGCCCGACGATCATCGAAAACGGGGTGCTCAAAGCGGTCCTGACCACCAAAAAGACCGCGGAGCAGTACGGCCTGCCCGTCTCCGGCAACGCGGAGGCTGACTATGACGGGGTGCCGGGGATCGGGTTTGGCAATGTGTACCTGGAGCCCACCGCGAAAACGGTGAAGGAACTGGTGCCCGGCAAAGCGGTGTGGGCGGTCATCACCACCGGCGGTGACACCACGCCCGACGGGCATTTCGCCGCGCCGGTGCAGATGGCCTATCTTATGGAGGACGGCCGTCCGGTCGGCCGGCTGCCGGAGATCGGCATCAGCGGCAGTTTCTTCGATATGCTGGGACAGGACTATATCGGCACCGTCCGGGACTATCCCTTCCGGGGCTGCTCCCTGTCCGCCGTTATGATGGATGTGGAGAAGCACTGATCGGGGCGCGGCACGGGATCAAAAGCGTTTCCGCTGAGAAAGATCTTACCATCTTACCATCTTACCAACATTTCCAAACTTTTTAAAACTCCTGAACCAGAGGATACGCTCATGCCGTATTCTCTTTTATATATTTTTAATTTTCTTGGTAATGTTGGTAAGATAAAGAGGAGAAACGTTGATATTACTGGGGTTTGCCGTCTTACCAGGCATCTTACCAACGTCTTACCAACGTCTTACCATCCATCCGCTGAAGACCGGACGAGTAAAAAAACACCGTCATGGCGGTCAGCCTTGACGGTGCTCCCCGGGTTTTCCCGTTCATCAGTCCATATGATGGGGCATTGCCCTGTCAGTCGAACGGCAGCGGCGGGTAATACATTTTGTGGGCCTTTTTGTCGGTCGATGAGTACTCCGGTTTGTCGGCCGGTCTCCATCCGAGCTGGCGGAGGATCTGGGCGATCTCGTTGGAGTCGTGCTTTGTCAGGTCCGGGCAGAACCCGTCCCTGTGCAGTGCCTCCCGCCAGATCTCCAGGATGCATGTCTTCTCTTTCCCTTCAATGTATCGGGCGATCTCCGCGACACGCCAGTCATCCACGGTGGCCTTCGCGCGTTCGGCCTCGATGGCGGCCAGCGCTTCACTGCGCGGCGCCGGGTCGGCCAGGGGATCATGGTTCCTGTAGGCCGTGAGCATCTCCGCCCAGCACTGCCGGATATAGTGCCGGATCTCATCTTTGCGGGCATAGAGCTCCGGGCCCGACTGCCTGCAGATCACCGGGAACCACCGGCGGTTGCCGCTGGGATCTTCCAGAAACTCGAAGTGGTTCGTGGTGGCGATGAAAATGTTCCGGCGCGGGGTCTGGACCGGTTCGCGGGCGTACGCGTGACGGAAGACGGACTTGGTCTCCGACAGGAACGCTTTTACCGCGTCATCCGATCCATACCGCTTCCTGCTTGAGAACAGGCCGCAGAGCTCATCGATCTCCACGATCCATCCGCCCTCGATGTTTTCCTCCGCCGTTTTGCCGTCCAGGGTCTTGAGGGGGATATAGAACTCGTCCCTGAGGGCGAGCCACTGGATGAGGCTGGACTTGCCGCAGCCCTGGGGACTCACCAGGACGACCACCTCATCGTGCTTGCACCCCGGCTCGTAGGCCCGCCTGATCCCGCCGGAGAATATCAGGCGGCTGCTCTCCCGGGTGGCAACGGTATCTTCGGCTTTCATCGCGTAACATAGGAAGTTCTCCACACGCGGGATCCCGTCCCAGGTCTCCCGTTCGATCTCTTCGATGCAGGGGTTGTACGTCCGGCTGCTGAGGAAGGACTGGAAGCCGTCCCTGTACTTCTGCAGGGAATAGATGCCGTATGTCGCTTCGATGTGCTCCCTGGCGGCCGCGTCGTCGCGCTCCGTCCACTGCCTCGAGCGGCTGCCGTCCCGTATGACGACGCTGCCGGTCATCTCGTTGAGGTATATGTGAGCAAAAATCGGGTCATGCGTGAGGATCATGCGGTAGTTCCGGGCCCGGTTGAGCATATTGCCCTGTTTATCCGTTTCGGCGCCCGGGATCTTCCCGGGTCCTTTGGCTTCGGGCGTGGCGGCGGGCTCATCGTTCACGGCAGCGGGCTCCGTTTTTTCCGCCCGCTCGACGGCGGCCTTGAAGGCTGCGCGGTCCGCCGTGAGGGCTTCGTTGGGGTCCTTCCATCTGCCGCAGATATCGGCGGAAACGCACTTGACTCCCAGGTCTTTCAGGCCTTTCATCAGGCGCGCAGACGCGTCCCTGCCTGTTTCGTCGCTGTCCAAGCATATTACCAGGGTGGAAGCGGTGGGGCGTTCCTTCAGCTTCTCCAGCAGTATATCCACGTTCGACGTGCTGTTCAGAGCGACGGCGTAATGACCCAGTTCCATGATGGAAAGGGCGTCAAAAGCCCCTTCGGTCACGAAGACCCGGTCTGCTTCCTTGTACAGGTCCTCCTCCGCGAAGATGCCCGGCCTGCCGGACCGGTTGTTGATCTTCACATAGGCTTTGGGGGTGTCCGGATCGATGCTCCGTCCCACGTAATGCTCGGGCCCGGTGGGGATGATGATCCTCGGCGCGGGGTGCGGCCGGTACTCATCTCCCATGGCGCCGGGCGCGTTCGCGGGATCCGACCGGGGATCAAAGCCTATATCCGCGAGATACGCGGTGCCGACTCTGATCCCCCTTCGCTCCAGGTATTCTATCGCTTCTTTGGAATTAGGAAGGTTCGCTTTGCACATCTCGTAATAGGATGTGAAGTCCCGCGGGGCCGGGGGTGCCTTCCTTTGGGGGACGGGACGCGGCGGACGCGGACCTGCCTGATCTTTCAGGGCGTCGACAGCGTCGTGAAAATCCATGCCGGTCACATGCCGGTACAGGTCGATCACGTCGCCGCTCTTTTTGCATTTGTGGCAGGTCCAGGTGTTCGTGTCCGGATAGACCTTCAGGGCCCCGGTGTTGCTGTGCCCGTTTTTGCCGCTGTTGCAGAACGGGCAGCAGTACATACCGCCTTTGGACCTTTCCAGGAACTGCCGGCAGTCGACTGAGCGCTTGATCCTTTCAATGAGGGCGTCATCATTCATCATCCAAATTCTCCCTGTGGCTCATCGTTGATCAGGTGGATGCATCCAAAGTTTCGCTTCCTCGATCGTTACCAGTGTACCCGAAATTCGTGTCCTTCTCCACGTCACGCAAAACACGCTGCGAAACCTTGAAAATTAAGGCCTCGCGGCGTGTTTTGACATAATTTACCAGTACCCGGAAAACACTTTTTTACCCTGCGTGCGCCGGGGATCGCGTCCCCATCTGGGCATTTTGAGGAAACTGTGGTATGATCGGGGAAGATCGAAGGCGACGCGTTTTTTCCTGCGGCGCGGATCTGAAAACAATGCCGTCCGAAAGGAAACGGCACGGGGCCGGGGTGAACATTTGATGGAATACCTGGATATCGTGGATGAACAGGGGCGGCCCACCGGCGGCATCGTCTCCCGGGCGGAAGCCCATGAAAAGGGCATCCTT
>CADCQZ010000411.1 GCA_902803675.1 uncultured Eubacteriales bacterium | reverse complement strand
GTCGCCCACGAAGCGGGCCTGCTTTTTGGTCAGCAGTTTCTCCGCCATGTCGGCGATGATCTCCAGCACTTCCTTGTGCGATGAGATCACCGCCTCGCCCTCGTAGTCCCCGCGCGCCATGGCCTGGCAGATCATGCGCACCATCCACATGACGCCCGTGATATGGTCCAGATGCTTGTGGGTCACGAAAATGTGCCGCATGGCCTTCCAGTCAAGGCCCGCGCTCTTCAACTGGCGCAGCACGCCGTTGCCCCCGCCGCCGTCCACCATGAAGTATTCCCCGTTCTCTTCCAGGACGAAGCAGGTGTTGTAGCACTCGGTCACCAGGGCATTGCCCGTGCCCAGCATGGTCAGTTTCATGGTCGTCTCCTTTTTAAGCCGGATCCCGGCGGATCCGCTGCTGATAATATCCTTCAGTTCCCGAGCAGTTCACGGAGCCTGCCCAGCCGCCGGAGCGCTTCTTCAAGGGTGCTCTCCTGCCGCGCGAAATGCAGGCGGATCAGGTGGTTGACCGGCTCGCGGAAAAAGCTGGATCCCGGCACGGCGGCCACGCCTGTATTTTTGATCATCCACTCGCAGAACATAAGGTCGGTATACCCTTCGAACATCGGCAGGGCCAGGAAGTCCGATATATCCAGCATCACGAAATACGTGCCCTGGGGCACATTGTGCTTAAGACCGATCTTGTCCAGGCCGGAAAGGAAATAGTCCCGCTTGCGCGTGTAGAGTTTGAGCAGATCATCATAATAGCTGTCCGGGAGCGTGAGCCCCGCGATGGCCGCTTCCTGAAGGGGCGCCGCCGCGCCCACGGTGAGGAAATCGTGCACCTTTTTGGCGCCCTCGATCACCTCCGCCGGGCCGCAGATATATCCCAGCCGCCATCCGGTGACCGAATAGGTCTTGGACAGGGAATTGCACGTGAGGGTGTGGTCGAACATACCGGGCAGGGACGCCACGGCCGTGTGCGTGTTAGGAGCGTACACCATGTGCTCGTACACCTCGTCCGTCACCACGAAGGCGTCGTACCGGAGCGCCAGTTCGCCGATCCCCGTCAGCTCCTCCCGGGTGAACACCTTGCCGCAGGGATTGGAAGGGTTGCAGATGATGATGGCCTTGGCTCCCTTACGGAACCCGTCCTCGATGAGCCCGATATCGAAGGAGTAATCCGGCGGGACCAGTGGGATATAGATGGGATCCGCGCCGCTCAGGATGGCGTCGGCGCCGTAATTCTCGTAGAAAGGCGAAAACACCATCACCTTGTCGCCGGGATTGCAGATGTTCATCATCGCGGCCATCATGGCCTCGGTGCTGCCGCAGGTGACGCACAGCTCCGTATCGGGATCCACGTCACGGTGAAGGGTCTTTGACACCTTCGCGGCTAAAGCGGCCCTGAAATTCGGCGCGCCGAAGGTCACGGAATACTGGTGGGGCCCCTCGAACGCGGCCTTCTTCAGCGCCTCCATCATCTCCTTCGGCGGGTCGAAATCCGGGAATCCCTGGGACAGGTTGATGGCGCCGTACTCGTCGCTGATGCGCGTCATCCTCCGGATCACGGAATCGGTAAAGGTGCCCACCCGTTCACTCAGTTTCGGCATCGAACTATCTCCTTGCGGCGGTCATGGCGATATAGCCGGCCGCGGCGCGAAGGCCGTCGACCAGCGCCTGTTTCCCGTAAGCGTAGCCCACGCGGAAGCTTTTTGGGATGCCGAAGCAGTCCCCGGGGGTCACGAAAGCGCCGGTCTTATGGTACATATCCTCACAGAATTCATAGGACGGGATATCAAGATCATACCCTATCAGGGCCGTAGTGCCCGCCCGCGGCTTCACGTAACCCACATGGGGCTCGGCCGTCACCCACTCATCCAGGATGCGCAGGTTCTCCCGCACGACGCGCCGGCCGCGCGCGAGCAGCGCGTCACTGTGCCTCAGGGCCAGGGCCGCCAGCATCTCATCGAATATCCCGCAGGAGATCAAATCGTAATCTGGTGGGACCGGAAGCTCCTGAGGGCGTCCCCGTCCCGGCAGGCGATCCAGCCCAGGCGAAGCCCGGCCAGGGAGAACACCTTGGACATGCTGCCCACGGAGATGCCTTTCTCGTACAGGTCCGCGATCGAGGGCGCCCAGCCGTCCTCCTGCCCGAGGTGACGGTACACCTCGTCGCACAAGAGATACGCGCCCGCTTTCCGGGCGATGTCCACGATCTCAAGGAGCGTCTTTTCATCCATCAGGGCACCGGTGGGATTGTTGGGGTTGTTGATCACGATCATCTTCGTGCCCTTTGCCGCCAGG
>CADCQZ010000410.1 GCA_902803675.1 uncultured Eubacteriales bacterium | reverse complement strand
GTCTGTTTCGGCGACTCCGTCACCTGGTATGACGGTCATAAGTACAACTGGGGCAAGGAAGCGGGAAAGCCCGCGCGCGGGTTCGGGAGCTATCTGCGGGCCCTGGGCATGCGCGTCCGCAACGAGGGCATCAGCAACGCCACGATCCTTGAGATCCGCGAAAGGATCCTCGATACGGACCTTGACGGCGCCGATGATGTGCTCATCACCTCCGGCGCGAACGACAGCCGTTTCAACGTGCCGACGGGGACGCTGATGCCGGAAGGCTCCGCCTTTGATCTGACCACCTTTTTCGGCTGTCTGCAGAGCGGCATCGAGCATATCCGCCGGGCCGCTCCCGCCGCCCGCGTCGTCCTGATGACCCCGCTGAACGGGTGGATCTACGCGCCCGGAGGGTATGAGTACCCGCGGAAGGATCCCGGCAGGGTGGAAAAGCGTTTCGCCGACGCTTTGATCCGGGCGGGAAAGGCTTACGGATGCCCCGTGTGTGACTGGTACGGCCTGATCAGGATGGACGTAAGCGCAAGGCCCCTCATGATCAACGATCCGGAGCCGGATCCCGGCGCGGCCGCGGACCCGAATCCGCTGTATTCTCTTCATCCGTCCACGGAATGCTACAGGATCATGGCCGGGCTGCTGATCGGCACCCTGTGCCGCCTTTGATCCGGGGGAGAGGGATATGAGCATTTCCTGCCTGATATGTACGGACGATCTCCGCAGCATGGCGAAGATCAGGAATGCTGTTGTGTTCGGCTGCCCGGATGACGTCGTCCTGCAGGAGAATTTTCTGCCGCCCGGCGGGGAGGGGATCCCGGAAAACCACGCTCATGTGGTCATCCTGGATGTGGACGCGCCCTTTGAGCGCATCCTCGGATACGTGGACAGCTTCCGGAAAAAGAACGCCGAGGCCTTCGTCATCGTCTTCGTCCACTACCGCGCCTTTTCCTTTTCCCATGATCTCATGACCCTCGATCACGTGGAGTTCCTGCCCAAGCCCGTGCGCTCCGAGACGGTCCGGGACGTCATGCCCCGGATCCTGGAGCAGATCCGGCAGAGAAAGGACGACATCATGGGCCGGCTCAAGACGGTGGTGAACGAGAACATCCCCGTCATCCGCCAGCATTATCTGTCCCTGCTCATGCGCAAGCCCGTGCAGGACACCGAGACCGTCAAGAGCAAATTCGCCACCCTCCAGATCGACTGCCCGGGCCCCTTCTACACGGTCGTCATCGTGGATATGCCCCTGGAGATCGATAAACCGAACTACGAGGCTGTCAGCTTTCTGGTGCTTTCCTCCCTCAAGGCCGCCCTGAAGGCGGAAGGGTATCAGATCTATGTTTTTTTCGATTCCGGATACCGCATCAACTGCCTGATCGGTCATGAGGAAAAGCTCCAGAACCGGAGCATCGGCGAGATCATCGAGCAGGTGAGCAGCTACTGTCTGCTCAATATGGATGTGCGTCTTTATTACGGGATCGGCAGCGCCGGGGAGTCCGCCGCCTGCATCCACACCTCCTATGTGCAGGCGGAGATCGACCTGAACAGGAATCAGAACCATCCGGGATACTCCGACCGCTCCGTGAACGCGGCGGTACAGTTCATCGAGGATCATCTGAGCGACCCGAAGCTGGATCTGGAGACCGTCAGCTCCCATTTCGGCTTTTCACGCACCTACTTCAGCCGTTTCTTCCGCCGCACCCACGGGGAGGGCTTCGCTTCTTATCTCAGGCGCGCCCGGATCGACCGGGCCAGGGATCTGCTCACCTACACCGAGGAGGATATCGCCTCCGTCGCCCGGCAGTGCGGCTTTTCGTCGGTGAAATATTTCTTCCCCGTGTTCAGGCAGGCTACGGGCATGACGCCGAAACAGTACCGGAACAGCAGTGCCCCGGCCGCGAAAGTATGATCTGTTGCTATTGGTATGGATTATTGCTCTGATTTGGCAGAATAATACACTTTGTTCCCTGATATGCTATAATGACCGCAATCCGGTATGTTCATCATACTTATCAAATCGGGAGGTAGATTCATGAAGAAACTGCTCGCTCTGGCTCTGGCTCTGTGCCTGGCCCTGTCTCTCGGGATCACTGCCGCGCATGCCGACGGCGTCGGCGGCACCCAGTATCCGAACCCGCTGCAGGACGTGCGTGTCCGTCAGGCCCTCTGGTATGCCATCGACATGGACACCATCGTCGACGCCCTGTGGAACAACACCGTGGTCGCGGCCAACAAGTCCCTCGTGCCCGAAGGCTTCTGGCAGGCGGACGGCCTGACCGAATACGTCTATGACCCCGTGAAGGCGAAGGCCCTGCTCGACGAAGCGGGCTGGGACGGCAGCTACACCCTCAAAGCGGTGTACTACACGGGCAACCTGCTGGATACCATCACCGCCATCCAGGCCTACTGGGGCGATGTGGGCGTCAAGATGGAGTTCCAGCTGCTCACCGACAACCTGACCCAGCTGCTGTGGACGCCCTCCGCGGACGGCGTGCACACCGAAGTGGACTGGGACATCTGCTTTGCCGGCACCAACGCTCTGACGCTGGGTGAGTTCTACAACCGCCATCACAGCACCGCTCCCAACAACTCCACGATCCCGGCGGATCCCCAGCTGGATGCCCTGATCGAGAAGGCCCGCTTCGCGGTCTCCATCGAGGACCAGAAGGCCGCCTACGACGCGCTGCAGATCTACGAGAACGAGAACGTCGAAGTTTTCCCGATGTTCTTCATCCCCTCCTGGATCGTCACTTCCGACAAGCTGGATATGGCCGGCAACCCGGTGGGCAACGATCAGTATTCCTACCAGAAGAACATCCTCGACTGGACCATCGCCCGCGATGACAAGACCATGTACTCCAACGGCGGCGCCATCAACAGCATCGAGCACACCGCCACCAACCCCGGCCTGTGGTGGACCCAGGAAGTCGTTTTCGACCGCCTGCTGAACGCGGACGGCAGCCTCGCTCCCACGGACGGCGAGCTGGCTGAGAGCTACGAAGTCTCCGAGGACGGCAAGGTCATCTCCTTCGTGCTGCGTGAAGGCGTCGTCTGGCATGACGGCGAGCCCCTCACCCCCGCCGACGTGAAGTGGACCTTCGAATACTATCCGCTGCTGCCCGGCGCCAACACCGTCATGACCGAAGTGGCCAAGGACGTTAAGTCGATCACCATCGACGGCAACAAGGTGACCTTCGAGTTCAACAACGCGCAGCCCAACGCCCTGACGATCTTCGCCCAGTGGCCCATCCTGCCGCAGCACTGCCTTGAAAAGGTCGCTCCCGAAAACTTCAGCGCGGACACCTTCTGGCAGAATCCCATCGGCTCCGGTCCCTTCAAGATCGAGACCGTGAAGCTCGGTGAATACACCGTGCTGGCCCGCAACGAGAACTACTTCGTCAAGGGCAGCGGCAACATCGAGAAGATCTATCTGTATCCGTCCACCGACCAGGGTGATGAGAACCTGATCACCAACGCGATGGCCGGCAAGATCGACTACGCGTTCTGCAAGGACTCCTCCCAGATCCAGCAGCTGCAGAACATGGAAGGCTACACCGTGCAGACCGTCAACGTCACCTTCCCCAGGTACGTGTTCATCAACATGTACGAGAAGAAATAATCATCGGTCAAACGCGTCAAAGAGGGGCTAGCTTTCGGCTAGCCCCCATCCTTTTCATACCGAAAGGGGGAGGCTTCTTCCTGTGCTGAACTATATCATCAGAAAGGTATTGAGCATCATACCGATGCTGCTGATCATCACGTTCCTGATCTATGTCGGGGTCGAGCTGATGCCCGGCGACGTGATCGATTTCCTGATCCCGATGGATCAGCTGGCGGAAATGACACCGGAAGAGGTGCAGGCCTTCCGTGCGGCGAAGGGGCTGGACGGGCCCATGATCGTCCGGTATTTCAACTGGCTCAAGGGCGTATGCGTCGGCGATCTGGGCTACTCGCTCCAGAACAACATGCCGGTGGGGCAGCTGATGATGCAGAAGCTGCCGGCCACGATCGAGCTGTCCATCGCCGCGCTCATCATCTCCACGATCCTGGGCATCGTGCTCGGCGTGATCTCCGCGATCCGCAAGGGCAAGCTGGCCGACAACGTTCTGACCGTCGCGGGCATGATCGGCGTGGCCATCCCCCAGTTCCTGTTCGGCGTTTTCTGCATCATCATCTTCTGCCTGAATCTGAAATGGTTCCCGGTGGGCCAGCGCGGTACGGAGGGGCTCCTGGACGAGCTCCATCACCTTTTCCTGCCGGCGTTCGTCCTGGGGATCTCCATGACAGCCGGTGTCATGCGCTATTCCCGCTCCAGCATGCTGGATTCCATGAACCGTGACTACGTCAAGACCGCGCGGGCCAAGGGCCTGCCGGAATGGAAGGTGAACCTGCTGCACGGTTTCCGCGTGGCCTGCACGCCGGTCATGGTGCTGATCGGCTTCCGTCTTCCCATGCTGATCAGCGGTTCCATCGTGATCGAGAATATCTTCCAGTGGCCCGGTGTCGGCCGCTGGTTCACGGACGCCGTCAAGTCGCAGAACACGCCCATCATCATGTCTGTGGGCCTGTTCATGGTCCTGCTGGTGCTTTTGTCGTCACTTCTGGTCGATATCCTGACCGCCGTACTGGATCCGAGGGTGAAGCTGTCATGAGTAATATTAAAAGAAGATCTGCGCTTGACCGCAGACTGGATAAGATCCGCGCTCTGGAAGAAAGCGGGCGTCTGGCCACGAAGCTGACGAACCGCACGCTCAGGAAGATCATGGCCAACAAGCTGGCCGTGCTGGGCGCTGTGCTGTTCGTGGTGATCTGCGTGATGTGCTTCGCCGCGCCCCTGTTCACCCGGTATCAGCCCACGGCGATCTCCCTGAAGGAGAGGATCGCCGCTCCTTCCGCGGGCCATATCTTCGGTACGGACCAGATGGGCCGTGATATTTGGTCGCGCATGCTCTACGGCGGCCGCATCAGTATCGTCGTGGGTCTGGGCAGCGCGCTGGGCGCCGCGCTGATCGGCGTCACTCTGGGCATGTTCGTCGGCTACAAGGGCGGCCTCATGGATGCCGTCATCCTCAAGATATCCGATGTGTTCCTCGCCTTCCCGCAGATGGTGCTCATCATCATCATGGTGGCCCTGGTGGGGCAGAGCCTGGAAAACATGATCCTGATCTTCATCCTCACCGGCTGGCCCAGCATGTACCGCATGGCCCGCAGCAAGGTGCTTTCCCTCAAGGAGGAGGAGTTCGTCCAGGCCCTGCGCGCTTTCGGCGTTTCGGACCTGAAGATCGCCTTCAAGCATCTGCTCCCCAATACCATCGGCCCGGTCGTGGTGAATATCACCCTTTCCACCGCGATGTTCATCCTGCAGGAGGCTTCCCTGTCCGTTCTGGGCTACGGTGTCCCGCAGGAGATCGCGACCTGGGGCAATATCATCAACGTGATCACCAACGCCGGCACGATCCGGTATGACTGGCTGGAGTACTGGTGGATGTGGCTGCCCTGCGCTGTGATGCTGATCCTGTTCGTGCTGGCTATCAACTTCATGGGTGACGGCCTGCGCGACGCCAGCGATCCCACACAGATCGGCTGAGGAGGGAAACGATATGTCAGAAAACAAAAATGATATCGTCCTGTCCGTGAAGGATCTGCACGTCAGCTTCTACACCAACCAGCGGTGCAACAAGGTCCTCCGGGGCGTCAGTTTCGACATCAAGCGCGGGAAGACCCTGTGCGTCGTGGGTGAATCGGGCTGCGGCAAGTCGGTGACCGCCAACTCCATCCTGCGTCTTCTGCCCGAGCTCAGCCGCATCGAGGAGGGCTCCATCACCTATTACAAAGAGGACGGCACAGCGGTGCGCCTGGATCAGCTGGAAAAGAACGGAAAAGAGATGCGCAGCATCCGCGGCAAGGATATCGCGATCATCTTCCAGGATCCCATGACGGCCCTGAACCCCGTTTACACCGTGGGTCACCAGATCCGGGAAATGATCAAACAGCACAAGCCGGGGATGAGCAAACGGGAACTGAAACAGGCCTCCGTGGAGGACCTGAGCGATATGGGCATCCCCGCCGCCGATATCCGGGACGGCGAGTATCCGCATCAGTTCTCCGGCGGCATGCGTCAGAGGGCCATGATCGCCATGGGCATGTCCTGCGAGCCGAAGATCCTTCTGGCGGATGAGCCCACCACGGCCCTGGACGTGACCATCAGCGCCCAGATCTTCGAGCTGATGAACAGCCTGAAGAGGGATTACGGCACGGCGATCCTGATGATCACCCACAATATGGGCGTGGTCGCTGAGATGGCGGACGAGGTGGCCGTGATGTACATGGGCAATATCGTGGAGTACGGCAGGGTCGAGGATATCTTCACGAGGCCCACCCATCCCTACACCAAAGCCCTGCTGCGTTCGATCCCGGTCCTGGGCAAGGGCAAGAACCAGCAGCTCGAGCCCATCCGCGGTGTCACGCCGGACCCGTTCAACCGTCCCAAAGGCTGCCAGTTCTGCCCCCGCTGCGATTACGCGACGGAGCGGTGCGAAAAGGAGATGCCTCCGGAGGAATGGTGCGAGGAAGGGCATTATACCCGCTGCTTCAACTACGGGGAGGTGAGGAAGGATGTCTGACCGTGAGATCCTGCTCAAGGTCCGGGGAGTAAAAACCTACTTCCCCATCAAAAAGGGTATCTTAAAACGCGTGGTCGGCCATGTGAAAGCGGTCGATGACATCAACCTGGACGTGTACCGCGGCGAGACTCTCGGCCTGGTGGGCGAGTCCGGGTGCGGCAAGACCACTCTGGGCAAATCCATCCTGCAGCTGGTCCAGGCCACCGACGGCACCATGGAATACAAGTTCGAGGACGGCTATAAGGACCTGCGCAAGCTGTCCCGGAAGGAACTGGACGCCGCCCGTCAGAAGATACAGATCGTCTTTCAGGACCCGTACTCTTCCCTGAACCCGGCCTTCACCATCTTCGGATCCCTGGAGGATCCGCTGATCAAGTTCGGCGTCAAGTCCAAGGCGGAACGCATCGAGAAGATCGGGAAGCTGCTGGAGGACGTGAACCTGCCCCGGGAATACATGACCCGCTATCCCAACGAGTTTTCGGGCGGCCAGCGCCAGCGCATCGGCATCGCCCGCGCCCTGTCGGTGGATCCCGAGCTGATCATCTGCGACGAGGCGGTCTCGGCCCTGGACGTGTCCATCCAGGCTCAGGTTCTTAAACTGCTCAATCAGCTGAAGGCCGAGCACAATCTCACCTACATCTTCATCACCCACGACCTCTCCGTGGTGGAATACCTGGCGGACCGGATCGCGGTGATGTATTTAGGGCGCATCGTGGAGCTGACCACCTCCGAGGAACTGTTCGCGAACACCCTCCATCCCTACACCAGGGCGCTTCTGAGCGCCATCCCCGTGGCGGACGTGACCAAGAAGAAAAAGCGCATCCCGCTGCAGGGCGACGTGCCCTCCCCGGCCAAACCGCCGTCCGGCTGCACGTTCCACCCCCGCTGCCCGGAATGCACGGAGGAGTGCAAGTCCGCCCGGCCTCAGCTGGAGGAGTATCTGATCAACGGCGTCAGCCACTTCGTCGCCTGCCACAAGGTCAAGAAAATGCTGGAAGAGCGGGACGACGTGGTCAAGGTGGGAAAGGCGTAAGCGATGAAGAACGGTTTTGAGGCCTTCAAAGGGGTCATCCCCGCGGTCCTTTCCGTGTTCGACGAAAAGGAAGATCTTGACGAACAGGGCACCCGGGAGCTCGTCCGGTTCCTGATGAGCTTTGACATCGGGGGATTGTACATCACCGGATCCACGGGCGAGGCGTTCCTGATGGACAGTGACGAGCGCAAGCGGCAGGTGGAGATCGTGCTGGACGAGGTCGCGGGCCGTCTGCCGGTGATCGTGCATGTGGGGGCGATCTCCACCCGCGCCTCCCTCGATCTGGCCAGGCACGCTGCGCGCGCGGGGGCGGACGGCATATCCAGTGTTCCGCCCTTCTACTTCAAGTTCACCGAGGATCAGATCTTCTCCTATTACCGGGACATCGCGGAAGAAACGGATCTGCCCATGGTGGTCTACAACATCCCGCTGGCGGGCATGATGACCGAAAAGATGATCGAGCGCCTTGCCTCCATCCCGCGTGTCAGGGGCCTTAAGTATACCGGGACCGCGATCTATGAGATCATGCAGATCCGGGACAGCTGCGGGGAGGCGTTCAGGATCTACGGCGGCTGCGACGAAATGGGATCTTCCAATATGGCCCTGGGCGTGGACGGCGTCATCGGCTCGTTCTACAACTGCATCCCGGATCTGTACATCCGGATATGGAACGCCGTGAAGGCGTCCGACATCGCCCTGGCGGCGGAGCTGCAGCGCAAAGCGCTCCGGGTCGTCACCGCGGGGGTGTCCAGCGGCAGCATGATGGCCTGCCTCAAGCTGTGGCTCAGGGCCGCGGGCGTCCGGGCGGGCTGGGCGAGAAGGCCGTTCCTCAACTTCACCGAAGAGGAGCGGGAGGCTTTGGTCAGCACGCTGCTTGGTATCGACGACGAGGAACATATCGGCCTTGAGATCGCCAAACGGATCCGGGCCGGTCAGTAAGATAAGCACGGAGGGACGCTGTATGGATTTTGACACGCTCAAACGGGTGCAGGACGCTGTGGCCCTCATCCGGTCCGGGAAACTTGATACGCTTGACCCCGGCAGGCATGAACTGCCCGACGGCGCTTATGTGAACGTATTCGGGTATCAGACGAAAGAGTCGGGCATCTATGAGGCGCACAGAAAGTATATCGACATCCATTATGTCCTGGAAGGGTCGGAGATCATCATGGTGGCGGATACGGGGTCGCTTCAGGTGACCCGGGAATACGATGAAGAAGGGGACGCCGTCCTGGGCAGCGCGCAGGGCAAAGGGTACCCGCTCAAAAAGGGGCAGTTCATGGTGGTCTTCCCGGAGGAAGCCCATCTGCCCGG
>CADCQZ010000409.1 GCA_902803675.1 uncultured Eubacteriales bacterium | reverse complement strand
TTCGACGAGGCCATGGACGATGACATGAACACCGCCGACGCCATCGGCGCGATCTTCGACCTGGTGCGCCTGATCAATACCAATCTGAGCGCGGAGAGCCCCAAAGAGCTCCTCAAGAAGGCGGACAGCGTGCTCACCGCTCTCACGGACGTGCTGGGGCTTAAGAAAGCCGGCGCGGACGACGCCCTGCCCGCGGAAGTGCAGGCCCTGCTGGACGCGCGCGCCGCGGCCCGGAAGGCCCGCAGCTGGGCGGAGAGCGACCGGCTGCGCGATGAGCTCAAGGCCAGGGGCTACGCCGTGGAGGATACGGCCCAGGGCCAGAAGGTCAAAAAGATCTGACAGATATCGTATTTTCAGTCCCCTCCGGTCGGTGCCGGAGGGGACCGGTCTGTTAGGAGGTGTTTTCATGGCGTTCATCCAGGCAAGCTTCTTCTCAAAAGCGCTGGGGACGGCGTCCACCCTGTGGGCGCTCATCCCCGAGGACGCGGCGGGGGATATACGGGTGCTCACGCTGCTGCACGGCTATTCGGACGATCACACGATCTGGCTGCGGCGCACGGCCCTGGAGAGATACACCTACGGGCAGGACCTGGCGGTGATCATGCCGGCGGTGGATCATTCCTATTACTGCGATGAGAAGCGGGGCAGGCCGTACTGGGACTATGTGTCCCGGGAGCTGCCGGAGGTGACGGAAAAGCTGTTCCGCCTCGCGCCCGGCCGCGAAGGGAATTTCGTGGCGGGCCTGTCCATGGGCGGGTACGGCGCCATGCGCCTGGCGCTCACTTTCCCCGAGCGCTACGCCGCGGCGGGGAGCTTTTCCGGCGCCGTGGATATCCGGCGGATGGCGGCGAGAAAGTCCGATGACGCTCAGCGCATCTTCGGCGGGGAGGACCCGGCGCTCTCCGGGGCGGACCTGTACGCCCTCATGAAGATGAACGCTTCCCGGCCCCTCAGGCCGCGGCTGTACCTTTCCTGCGGCACGGAGGACTTCCTGTACGGGGAGCACCGCGCCTTCTGGCCCGCCCTTGAGGAAAACGGCTGGGACGTGACCCATCGCGAGATCCCGGGCCGTGCCCACGAGTGGGCGCTGTGGGACGATGAGGTGAGGCGATTCATCGATCTCATCGCTCCAAAGAAAATGGATCCCGGCAGAACAAAAACCGCGGGACGCTGAAAAAACGTCCCGCAAAAAGTCAAATACCGCGCGCGGCCGCCATTCCGGCGGCCTTTTTTCATGAAAAACAGGCAAAAGAAGGGCTAAATGCCGGTTTTGCTTGCTTTAATTGTTGTTATATGGTATATTATTACCACATTGGGCATGTTCCTTTCCACGGCCGCGATCATATCTTTCACTTCTCCCAAAGGGGCTGAGCCATTGCTGAACGCACACATCTTCCTGGTCGGTATGAACGGTACCGGTAAAAGCAGTATGGGGCAAAAGCTGGCTCAGGCTCTGGGCCTGCCTTTTTGCGATACCGAGCAGACCATCTGCCGTCTCCTGGGCCAGGCATCGGCCGAAAGTGCCCGGGCAGCCCTGGGGGATGCTTTCGTCGCCACGGCGGAAACGGGCATCCTGGCGGATCTGGTGGGCAGGCCGGCCCATGTGGTGGCCACCACGCAGACCATCGGTGATGACAAGCTCAACATCAGTATCATGCGCAACCATGGGGTGATCATTTATATCCACCGGCCGCTGAACCTGCTGCTCAAGTCCCTGGCGAGCCGCGGCGACCCGTCCAACGAGGAATACGACCAGGTCATCCAGGCCTATCACCGGGTCCACAATGTGTTCAGGGAAGCGGCGGACGCGACCGTCGAGAACACAAAGGATTTCCAGACCGCCGTCCGGCAGCTGACGGAGGCCGCGCAGAGCCTTCTGAGTTAATCCAGCGCGGCGAATATCGCGGCCCTCAGGTCCTCAAAGCTTTCATAAGCGGGGATCTGGGGGTTGTCTTTTTGGATGGCTTCCGTGGAGCGGAAGAGGAAGCCGGCCTTGGAGGCGCGGATCATGTCCAGGTCGTTGAAGCTGTCCCCGGCGGCGATGGTGTCATACCCGATGGACTGCAGGGCCCTGACCGTGGTGAGCTTGGACTTGTGCGTGCGCATCACGTAGCCGGTGATCATGCCGTCGGATCCAACGGTGAGGGTGTTGCACATCAGGGTGGGGTAGCCCAGCTTCTTCATCAGGGGCATGGCGAACTGCTCGAAGGTATCGCTCAGGATGATCACCTGGACGCGTTCCCTCAGGCTGTCCAGGAACTCCTTCGCGCCCGGCAGGGGATCGATCCCGGCGATGGTCGCCTGGATCTCTCTGAGGCCCAGGCCCCGCTCCCGCAGGATATCCATCCGGAAATGCATCAGCTTATCGTAATCGGGCTCGTCCCGGGTGGTCCGCCTCAGGGCGGGGATCCCCGTCGCCTCGGAAAACGCGATCCAGATCTCCGGAACCAGTACTCCTCCCATATCCAGGCACACGATGTTCATGCTTTAAAATCCCCTTTCAGTCAAGATCACCGTCATGGTACAAAAAAAGCGATTGCAAGTCAATAAAAAATGTGTTATTATATTCGCTGTGTCAAACGGGCGGTCCGCTGCACATCAGGTGCATGAACGTCTATGAGGAAAGGAGGACACTCCCATGAGCGAAATCATCCGCTCTATCGAGCAGGCGCAGCTCCGTTCCGATCTGCCTGAATTCAACGTCGGTGACACTGTACGTGTACAGGTGAAAGTCGTTGAAGGCAGCCGTGAGCGCCTTCAGGCATTTGAAGGCACCGTTATCGCCAAGCGTAACGGCTCCAATCGGGAAACCTTTACGGTTCGCCGCGTTTCTTACGGCGTCGGCGTCGAGCGCACGTTCCCGCTGCACAGCCCCCGGGTGGATTCCATCCAGGTGATCCGTCGCGGCAAGGTGCGCAGGGCCAAGCTTTACTACCTGCGTGAACGTCAGGGCAAAGCGGCCAAGATCCGTGAGGCTGGAAAGCACTGATCAAATGAAAAAATCCACTGCTTACGGCAGTGGGTTTTTTCATTTGCATCGATCATGAACGGCATTTCCCGGCGTCACCGTGGAAACGGATGACGGCACGATCGTGACTTTGAGCCGGGAGACGCCGGAGGAGGAGCTGAAAAAGATCTCCGCACGGTCGGCGGAGGCTTTGATGAAATGCGCGCCGAAGGAATGAATGGTCATTGTTGACACCGGATACATGGATGTGATAAGCTGTTTCTGCAGCTAGCGGGGCTTATTTCCATCCATTCATCACTCAATGAACAGTCCCGCAATACGCATCAGACAGATCCATGGCTTTCGCCGGGGGGCATATCCCGGACCGCAAGGACATAGGATCTGTTTTGTATAAGGGGGTCCTCAAAATGGCCGCGGGAAAACGGCTGGCTGCCGAGTACAAACATTATCTGTTCAACAAGGGCATCCTGGTGAATGATACGGGTGAAAACAGGCGGGACTGCGTCCGGGCGCTGTTCACGCTGGCGGATGTTTTCGGCATCCGGATCACAAAAGATCCCCATCTGGCCACCTGGGCCATGGTGGAGCTTGCCGTACATGTCATCGGGCAGGAGGTGCCTCAGCCTTTTTACCGCGGATTCCCGAACAGTGTTCTGGAACTGACGGAAGATCAGTTACTGATGGATCAGCTGATCCACTACGCGATCACGTACGGCCTCGGTGATTTTTCGCAGCCCGGGCATTCCCTGTTCGAAAAGGAATTTGAGCGTTTGGCCTTTCGGGAAAAGACGGAGCCCAAGGATTTCATCATTATCGAAGCCGAGGAAGCGATGCGGCTCATCGCGGATGCCGTACAGGATCTTTTGTCTTCCACCCGGCCGCTGAACGGGGATCAGGAGGACATGGTGGTGACCTATGCCCGTGCCTGTCCCGAAAAGATCACCGTCTGCCGGAGCAAGGACACCGCCATCCGCCTGATCGACGGCACCCGGGACATTTCCTTTGCCCGCTTCCTGAAGCTGCCCGATGTGATCAGAATGGCGGATGAGATCAATTACAGCCGCGGCCTGGGCTTTAAAAACATGAAGGAAAACCGGGATCATGACCGCCGGATGGCACAGTACATCGCTGCCGAGAGGCGCAACAATCAAAAGAAGGCAGCGTACCGGGCCGCTTTGAAGGCCTGGCAGGACGAGACGGCCCTTTACGAAGCGAGAAAGAAAGACGCGGCTGAAAAGAAAAAAACGATCTGGGATCTTTTGTTTCCGCGGAAGGAAGAGCCGGTCCCGCCCCCGCCGGCCGAGCCTGAAGAGCCGGTGCTCGAGGAAGCGGTTTTTCCGGCCATGATCCGTTACGAAAAAGATATCCGCCACCTGGACCTGAGGAACAGGGACCGCAAGCTGATCAGCGCTGTCATCGATTATTTTTTTGAGCAGGAAGAAACGGATATATCGGACTGCTATGAGAAAAAACGCGCCTGGTGCGGCCTTTTGCATCATATCCACTATGAACCGAAGAATGAAAGAGCAAGTTCCTTCGTGATGGCCATGCGCACCCGGGGAAAAAACCGGTCTGCTTACGCGCGGTTTGAGGAAGCTGTGGCCCGCGGGGATATTGCCGGTGCGGCCAAAACGCTGGCCCATGACAAGGGCAGCGGTGCAGTGGCCCGCCATATGGACTATCTTTTGTCCCGCGCCGGCAGCCGGGCGGATGTGGATGCGGTCGTCCGGCATTTATCGGATATCAGTCTTATCATGCTGTATCAGCTGCTGCTGCATTACGAAACAGCGTATTCGGGAGAGCGTACCTTCCGGTTCGTTCAGCACCGGCTGCTCAGGACGCACGAGGAAACTCGGGCGGAAGCGGCCAGGCGAAAAAGCTCAGCCGTTCTTTTCGGGCCCTTTGTGAAACAGCAGCTGCGGGAATGTATCGGAAAAAAACTGGCGGACAGGAAGATCGGAAGGGTATATATCGAAAAAGGGATGGAGCGCATCACGCTGCCGATGCAGGGATCCGCCGGTGCCTCAGGCCCGGGAGTTCTGCCGAGAGGCTCCCGGATCCCTGTCCCGGAGGGGCATAAAGTGCGCTGCTTCACCTACTGGGAAAAAGTGGATGACATCGATCTGGCCTGCTTCGGCCTGGAGGAGGAGGGGGAAGACCAGATCGAGTTTTCCTGGCGGTCCATGAGCGGCATGCAGTCGGAGGCGATCACTTTTTCCGGGGATGAGACCTCCGGCTATGACGGCGGATCCGAATTCTTTGACATCCGTATCCCCGAGTTCAGGGAAAAGTATCCTTCCGTCCGCTACATCGTTTTTACCGACAATGTCTATACGGACGATGTCGTTTTTTCGGAAGTGCTTTGCAAGGCGGGCTTCATGATCCGCGAGGAGGATGACAGCGGCGGGATCTTTGAGCCCAGGACAGTCAGTACGGCATTCAGGATCTCGGGGAAGAGCACCTTTTCCCATCTGTTCGCGCTGGACTTGGAGGAAAGGGAAATGATCTGGCTGAACCTGGACCTTGACTCCGACAGGTCGGTGGCCGGCACCTCGGATATCGGCATCATGCGGCACTATTTCTCCCTGTCATCCCTGATCAACATGAGGGATCTCTTTGCCGGCATGGCATCGCAGCTCGCGGATGATCCTGCACAGGCGGATCTCATCGTGGCGGATCATTTTGAAGGCCCTGTCCGGCCGGAGCAGACCCTGATCCGCAGCTGTGATCTTGACAAAGTGCTGGCCATGATGAATAAGTGACAGAAACGGTCGGAACAGCCATCCAAATGAAGACGGCCCCGGATGACGGGGCCGTCTTTTGCGGATCGGTCTTTTTTGATGTATCAGGAGAACCGGATCACGTGCTCGTGGACCCGCGTTTCCCCGGGCTCAAGGCGCTGGATGCCGAGCTTGGCCTTCAGGTCGATCGGATCCGTGGTATAGGACGGGGGATTCACCCAGGGTTCCACGCACACATAGGGGGCCTGGGGCTTTTTCCACACCAGCAGATAGGGGTGGCCGGGATAGGAGATCTCCACCCGGTCGTCGTTCAGGTCGTTTTCAAGGCGCACGGACCGGGACCTGAGGGAGAGGAACACCATGGCGTCGATGGTGAACTGCTCTTCTTTAAGGGGCAGCACTTTTCCGTCCGGCGCCATGGGGACGAGATCTTTTGTGATCTGGGATCCCCGCAGCACGGAATGCATAAAGCTTTCGTCCTCGGGAAACACGAGGCGGTAGTGCTCGATGCCGCCCGGCGCGGCGTAGGCCTCGTGGCAGCCCACGGAATAGTAAAGGGGCGCGGTGCCGGTATCGGTGCAGCTGTAGGAAACGCGGATGCTGCTGCCTTCAAGGGCGTAGGAGACCCTAAACGCGTAATCGAAGGGGTAGAACTCTGTCTTTTCGGTCAGCAGGAATACCGCGGAGGTATCGTCCGCCTTTTCCACGGTGAACCGGCTCACCTTGGCAAAGCCGTGCTTGGGGCAGTTTTCATACACCTTTCCGTCCAGCTCGTACCGGTCTTCCTTAAGCCCGCCGGCATAGGGGAACAGGACGGGCGCCCGGCCGGTCCAGTAGGCGGGATCCCCGTTCCACAGGCGCTCGGTGCCCCGGGCGTCGGTCACCGACCGCATCTCGGCCCCCAGGGGGCTGACGGTCACGGTCAGGCTCTCATTTTTGATCACGATATCATCAGGCTGCATGCTTTTTCTCCTTTCATGGTTTAT
>CADCQZ010000408.1 GCA_902803675.1 uncultured Eubacteriales bacterium | reverse complement strand
CTTTCCCCTGCGGTGGGTCATTTCCTTCCGCTGGCGCTCCCAGGCGTCCTCGCGGATGTCCCGGTCGATGAGGGCGTTGATCTCGTCGGAGGACAGGGCCTTGATCTCCTCCGGGGGATACACATGGACGAGCCGACCCTTCACCGGGCCGGACCGGGGGCCGCGGCTCCAGCGGGGGCGTGTGAGATACCCGCCCTCCAGCCGATAGGTGACAAGGGGCACGCCCGACGCGCGCACCAGGCTGCCGGTGCCCTTCACCACGGGCACACTTCGCCCGTCCCAGCTGGCGCTGCCCTCGGCGAACAGCACCACGGAGGTGCCGCTGCGCAGGGTCTTCAGGATCTCCCGCACGGACGTTATCCCCGCTGCGCCCTTGGGCCGGGGGATCAGGCCGGCGCACCAGTTGAGCGCGCGGCCGGCCCATCCGGAGCGCAGGATATGCTCGCTGCCCACGAAGCTCACGGCCTTTTTGCCCACCGCCGCGGTGATGAATATGATGTCCAGGAAATTGGTGGCGTGGTTGGATATGAGCAGATACGGCCCGGGCGCGTCCACCCTTTCAAAGGTGAAGCCGTGCCGGGCGCAGATCGCGCGCACCAGGGGCCGCGCCAGCAGCCACATCCGCTGGTGCCGTTTTTGCGCTTTGTCCCCGTCCGTTTTCTTTTTCCTGTCCCGGTCCGTGCTCATCCTTCCTCCGCGTGATACCGCATCTCGATCTCGTCAAGGCCTTTGGTGATGCTGTTGACCGCGCCGGTGCGCTCAAAGCCCAGCCGCCGGTACAGCTTTTCGGCCCTTGTGTTGTTCTCCAGGATCCACAGTTCCGCTTCCCCGCCGCAGATCTCCAGGGCGAAGAGCATCAGGCGCGTGCCCAGGCCCTGCCCCTGCCGCTCCGGCAGCACGTACAGATCCTCGATCAGGTGATCCCTGACGGATATGACCGCCGCCGGCTCCGGATCCGAGAGCAGGTAGAACCGGCTGCCCTCCGCCATCTTTTTCAGGATATAGCCCGCCTGCCTTACGGGCGTGTGGGCGGCCACAAAGTCCGCGGAGCAGAAGCTTATGTGGCTGGCCTGCCAGGCCGCGGAATGGACCGCCGCCGCCGCGGGGACGGCCGCCTCGTCCACCAAAGTGATCACGGGCCCCGTCATCGCTCGAAGATCCTCAGCAGGGCCAGTTTCCTTTCCCCTGCTTTCCCGCCGTAGGGGTGCTCCCGCAGGGGGAGATTGAACCGCCGGCTGCCCGTCAGCACGGTGGACGGATGGGTGAACTCCCGAAAGCCCCACTCTCCGTGATAGGCGCCCATGCCGGAGTGCCCCGTGCCGTTGAAGGGCACGCCCCGGACCATCATGTGGACGCACACCTCGTTGACGCAGCCGCCGCCGTACTGCTGGGAGGCCATGACGGCCCGGGCCCAGCGTTTGTCCGACGTGAACACGTACAGGGCCAGGGGATGCTCCCTTTCGGCGATCACGGCCATCACCCGGTCCGCTTCCGCGTCTTTGAAGGGCACCACGGGCAGGAGAGGGCAGAACAGCTCGCGCCTGACGATGTCCTCGTCGATGCCCACGGGCCAGATCACCGTGGGGGAGAAGCGCCGGGTCTCCTTTATGCCCCGGCCGCCGTACACGATCCGGGAGGCGTATTCCTGCGCCAGGGCCTCGCATTTTGAGTAGGCCGCGTCGGTGATCAGCTTCGGGTATTCCTCATTCTCCTCGGGCTTTTCTCCCAGCTGGCGGGTGAATTCTTCCTTCAGCGCCTCCAGGAAGGGCTCCGCGACCTCCTCGGCCACGGCGATCTGGTTGACATTGATGCAGATCTGCCCCGCGTTGCAGGCCTTGAAAAACGCGATCTTGCGCGCCGCGTCCTTCAGGTCCGCGTCTTTGCGGATCACGCACCAGTTGCCCGTCTCGCCGCCCAGCTCCAGGGCCACGCTGGTCAGGTGCTTCGCCGCGGCCTCGAGCACGTGCTTCGCCACGGCGGGGGAGCCGGTGTAGAAGATCTTGTCGAACCGCTCGTCAAGGCACATGTCCGCCACGTCGTGCCCGCCGGAGATCACGGTGACATACTCTTCCGGAAAGGTCTCCGCGATCATCTCCGTCAGCGCCCGTGTGCTTTTCGGGGACTTGGAGCTGGCCTTGATCACCGCCGTGTTGCCCCCGGCGAGAGAGGCCGCCAGCACCCCCAGGGTGAGCAGGATGGGAAAATTGAAGGGACTGATGATGAGGCTGACGCCGTAGGGCATCTTGTACACCCGGGTCACAAGGCTGGGGAAGCACATCAGCCCGGAAAAATGCTTTTCGGGGCGCGCCCACCGCCTGAGATTTTTCAGGATCTCGTTGATCTCCACGATGACGGGCCCGATATCGCACAGGTAAGCCTCCGCGGCGCTCCTGCCCAGGTCCTCATTGAGGGCCGCCTGAAGCTTTTCCTGATGATCCTTCACCGCGCGGAGCAGCTTCCTGAGCTGCGTGAGGCGCCATCCCACATCCAGGGTCTCCCCCGCGCGGAAATATTCGCGCTGTTTGAGCACGATCCCGTGCACCCGCTCGGCAGTAAACTCCATGAAAGGTCCTCCTCATGATCCGGCCTGTAAAGCGCGTGGACGCATCTGCCTGTCAGGGGCCCGGACGGGCCTCGGCGATCTTTATATCCATACTATTATACCCGAACCGGGGCGGATTGTCCACACGCTGACGCTACGCGTAGCTGGTATGGGGGAATACCCTCTGTCTCGCTGCGCTCGGTCAGGCTCACAATAGTCGCCCTGCTGCGTTCGGCAGAGCTCATTTGCAGGGCTCGTTTGTTCGCCACGCTTTCGCCTGCCTGCATCCGCCACTGGCGGCGGCAGGCTCCGCGCCCCCAAGAACCCCTACGGCCAAATGCCGGGTTCACTCGCGGATCACGAGGCGCGTTTGCGCGCAAACGCGAAGCTACGACCGCTCGATCG
>CADCQZ010000407.1 GCA_902803675.1 uncultured Eubacteriales bacterium | reverse complement strand
GCGGAATACATCGAGCCGGACAAAAAGAAGACCGTCAATCCCGAATACCTGTAGGAGCGCCTATGAAAAAACGGATCATCCTGCCGCTGCTCTTTCTTCTTCTGCTCTTCCCCGTCCTTTCCGCCGCCGCGGAGGGCGTGATCATCAATGAGATCATGGCCGCCAGCGCCGAATGGAAGGACGGGCGGCACGACGACTGGGTGGAGCTCAAAAACACCGGCAAAAGCAAGGCGGACTTAAGCGGCTGGTACCTGAGCGACAGCAAAAAAGACCCGCAGAAATGGCGCTTCCCCGACGGCACCGTCTTAAAGGGCGGCGAAACGCTGCTGGTGTGGTGCGTGGGGGACGATACCGTCACCGGCAAGGGGCTCCACGCCTCCTTCAAGCTCAGCCAGGAAGGGGAGCGGGTCATCCTCACCGCGCCGGACGGCAGCACGCAGGACGAGATCAAGTTCCCCCTCCAGTACTGGAACGTGTCCTACGGCCCGGACGGGAAGGGCGGATACGGCTACTTTGAGAAGAGCACGCCGGGCAAGGCCAATACCGGCGCTGTATTTGCCGAGCGGGTCCCGGCCCCGGTGCCGGACCAAAAGGGCGGCTATTACGACACGGCGGTCACCGTCACGGCCTCCTGCGCGGAGGGCGCCGTGATCCGCTACACCCTGGACGGGGAGACCCCCACCTTAAAGAGCCCCGTGCTGCCCAAAGAAGGCGTGGAGATCAAAAAGACCGCGAGCCTCAGGCTCCGCGCCTTTAAGGACGGCGCCCTGCCCTCCGAGACCGCGGACGGGACCTATCTCATCGCCGAGGACCGACCCGTGCCCGCGGTGTGCCTGATCTCGGACGATAAATACCTCTTCAACAAGAACACCGGCGCCCTGGTGCGGGGCAATTCCTCCTCCTATCCCAATTACGAGAAGGAATGGGAGTATCCCGTGCACATCGAGTATTTCGACGCGGACGGGGAACGCCTCATCAGCCAGATGGGCTCCTTCACCGCGGCGGGGCACTCCGCCCGGCAGAACGCCCAGAAGAGCATCGCCCTGTACGCCCGGGGCGTGTTCGGCGCGGACACCTTCGCCTTCGATCCCTTCCCTTTGAGGGACTACGGGCAGTACCACTCCCTTCTGCTCCGGTCCGCCAATTCCGACGCCTTTTCCACCCGCCTGAGGGACCCGGTGATCTCCTCCATGGCCGAGGGGCAGGGCATCCTCTACCAGGACGCGGTGGCCATCCAGGTGTACATCAACGGCCGCTACTGGGGGCACTACAACCTGCGGGAGAAGATCAACAAATACTTCATCGGCGCCTATGAGGGCGTGCCGGAGGACGCCGTCGATGATATCGACATCCTGGCCCGCACCGGTTCGGACTCCTGGGTGCAGAACGGCTCCAACGCCGACTGGCTCGCCCTGTGCGACCTGTGCAAAACGAAGGACCTCAACGACCCGGCGCTGCTCAAACAGGTCACGGACGCCCTGGACGTGGACAGCCTGTTCACCCACGCGGCCTTCGAGATCATCATCGGCAACACGGACATCACCAACGTGCGGGTCTACCGGGTGCCCGGCGGCAAGTGGCGCTACCTGCTCTTTGACGTGGAGGCGGGCTTCCTGGGCCTGCAGGAAGGCCCCCTCTCCAATTACATCAAGGACGTGAAGGCCAAGATCCAGGCCTTCCGGCACGAGCCCCTCAACGCCCTCCTGAAGGTGCCGGAGATGCGGGACCGGTTCCTGAAGCGCTTTGCGGAGATGCTGTGGGACTGCTTCCGCTGGAGCCGGGTGCAGGAGCGTTTCGCCCCGTGGGAGGAGGTCGTGGGCGGCCTGATCCCCCGGCAGTACCAGCGCTGGCCCTATCTCACCGAAAAGGAATGGCGGCAGAACGTGGACGCCGTCAAGTACTACGCCCGCCGCCGGCCCATCAGGATCGTGGATCTGCTCGCGGAGCGGATGAAGCTCACCAAAGACGAAAAGGCCCTTTATTTCGGCGAGGTCCTGGAAAAGCTCAAACAGGACGCCGGGCTGTAGGAGGTTCCGATGAAAGTAAGCATGACCGCCCTGGGCTGCGCCAAGAACCAGGTGGACAGTGAACGGATGCTCTTCATGCTCCGGGAAATGGGGCACGAGATCACCGACGCTCAGCACGCCGAAGCCGTGATCGTCAACACCTGCGGGTTCATCGACCCGGCCAAGGAGGAGTCCATCGACGCCATCTTTTCCGCCGTGAAGCTCAAGGAAAAGGGGGTCAAATACGTCCTGGTCACCGGGTGCCTGGCCCAGCGCTACGGCAAGGACCTGCTCCAGGATATCCCGGAGATCGACGGGATCATCGGCGTGGAGCAGTATAAAAACTGCCCGCGCCTGTTCACCGAAACTGTGGAGGGCAAAAGGCCCTTCGCCACGGCGCGCACCGGCGAAGCTTTCGAGTGCGGCCGGGTGCTGCTCACCCCCGGCTACACCGCCTACGTGCGCATCGCCGAGGGCTGCGACAACCGCTGCACCTACTGCGCCATCCCCCTGATCCGCGGAGGCTACCGGTCCATCCCCATGGACAGCGTGCTCTCCGAGATGCGGTCCCTGGCCGCGGGCGGGGCGCGGGAGCAGATCCTCATCGCCCAGGACACCAGCCGCTACGGCCGGGACCGGGGGATCGCGCGCGGCCTTCCCGAGCTCCTTCAAAAAGCCGGGGAGATCGACGGCATCGATTGGCTCCGGGTGCTCTACCTGTACCCGGACGACGTGGACAAGGAACTGATCGACGCCATGGCGTCCGTCAAAAAAATGTGCCGGTACGTGGACATCCCCCTGCAGCACAGCGTGCCGTCCCTGCTCAGGGCCATGAACCGGCGGGGCGATATCGCCAGGATCGAGGACACCCTGTCTTACGCCCGGGAAAAGGGCTTCTGCCTGCGCACCACGATGATCGTGGGGTTCCCGGGGGAGACCGACGAGGATTTTGACGCCCTGTGCGCCTTCATCTCGCGGGTACAGTTCGACCGGCTGGGCGCCTTCGCCTATTCCCCCGAGGCGAACACCGCGGCGGCGTCCATGCCCGATCAGGTGCCCGATGACGTGAAGCAGCGCCGCCTGGACACCCTCATGACCCTCCAGGCCGGCATCTCCCTCAAGCGGAACGAAGGGCGCGTCGGCACGCGGGAACAGGTGCTGGTCTGCCGAAAGACCGGGGACCGGCTCTTCTGCCGCAGCGCCTGGGAGGCCCCGGACGCGGACGGCTGGATCATCGCCCGGGGCAGCGCTCAGCCGGGGGAGATGATCACCGTTAAGATCACCCGGGCCGACACCTACGACCTGTACGGCGAAACGGAGGATCCGTCATGAACCTGCCCAACCGCCTCACCCTTTTAAGGATCGTCCTGGTCCCCGTGATGGTGCTCCTGTGCGCGCTCTCCCTGTGGCCCTGGGCGCTGGCGGTCTTCGTTCTGGCGGCCGTCACCGACACCCTGGACGGCTACCTGGCCCGCAGATACGGCCTGGTCACGGACTTCGGCAAGTTCCTGGACCCGGTGGCGGACAAGGCCCTGGTGGTCTGCGCCTTCATCTGCCTGTGCGCCGCGGAGGTGATCCCCGCCTGGTTCGTGTGCCTCACGGTGTTCCGGGACCTCATCGTGGACGGCCTGCGCCTGAGCGCCGCCGGAAAAGGCGCGGTGGTCGCCGCCGCCCTTCCCGGCAAGATCAAGACCGTGCTGCAGATGGTCCTGGCCGCCTGGGCTTTCCTGAGCCTGTTCCTTCCCCTGCCGGCCTTCGTGCTGCCCGTCCTCATCGCCGCGGCCGCGGTGATGACCGCCTGGTCCGGCATCCTGTACTTCATCCGCCTGAAAGACAGCCTGTTCGATAAAGATCTGTGAGGCAATAAAATGCGCCTGACCGCCCTCATCCTGATCCTCACCGCGCTGTTCACCGTCCCCGCCCCGGCGGAGGACGCCTTTTCCGATGACCGTTTCCGGGGGATATTCACCACGGAGAACCTGGACAGGATCATCGCGGAGTACGAGCTCAACGACGGCTGGTACTGGACGGGCGAAGCCAGTGTGCCCCAGACCTTCCACGGCCGGGAGGGCAGGCCCGGCTGGACCGACACCGCCGTGAACGTGTACAAGTACGAGGGCTTCGTCTTCGGCTGGTACGGGTACCGCTGGGGCAAAGAGACCATCAACCCGGGATATCCCAACGATTACGGCTACGGCGAGTGCTTCGGCTTCGCCCAGTTCATCGGCTACCTGCTCTCCGGGGAGCGGAACCCCCACGGGAAATGGACCCGCTTCGGCTCGGTATACAAAGCCGGCGGCCTGAAGCCCGGGGATATCGTGCGCGTGGATTACAAGGTCGACGGCGTCCGCTGCCAGCACAGCGCCGTGGTATACTCCGTGGAGGAAAACACGGTCCGGTTCCTCCAGGTCTCCGGCAGCCGCTTCAACCTGCTGCGGACCGGAACGGGATTCTATGACGGGCACCTGTCGAACGAGACGGACCTGAACGTGATCAAAAAGATCCCGGGGCTGAGCGTGTTCCGGTGCCCCGCCAACTGCGAGGCGGCGGAGGGGC
>CADCQZ010000406.1 GCA_902803675.1 uncultured Eubacteriales bacterium | reverse complement strand
GGAGGCCTCCGGCCGGGACATGATGCTCTACGCCGAGCACACCTGGGGGCATTCCGCCTCGGTGAGCGACCCGTATTTAAGCCTGGTGAGGGAGATGGACCTTAAAACGACGGCTTACGCGGTGAACGCGAACACCGCGGCGTCCACGCTGCTGGATGGGCTTTTGTCCCATCTGGGGGACCGTGCCCCTTACCCCGACCGGGCCCTGCGTTTCCGGGTGCTGAACCCGTATCCCTTCCCGGTGACCGCGCCCGTGGAGGTGCCCCTGCTCTCGTGGGAGTATCCCTTCGGCCGGGCCCAGAGGGGGGAGGAGCTGCGCCTTACGGACCTGAGGACGGGAAAGCCCCTGCCCACCCAGACGCTGCCCGGGCCCCGGGGGCGCGTGGCCCGCACGGCCGTCACCCTCAAGGCGGGGGAGAGCGCCGATCTGCGGCTGGGGTACAAGTCGCCCGGGCAGGAGATGCCCGCCCACACGGCCTGGATGTGCGCCGACGCGGTGCGGGACCTGAAGGAGATCCCGGGGCTTGAAACGCCGGAGTATCTGGAGACGCCGTTCTTCATCCTCCGCACGGACGAAAAGAAGGGCATCTCCTCCGTCATCTGGCGTGAGACGGGACAGGAGCTGCTGGATCAGAGCAGCCCTTACGGCGCCTTCACCTGCCTGTATGAAGTCACCCCGGCCGCCGGGCCGCAGACATCCTCCCGGCGGCGCATGGGCCGCGCCCGGCGCACGGTGAACACGAGGCGGTATCTGTCCCGGCCCACGCGTTTTGCCGTGACGGACCGGGGCGAGGCGAGCGTGGACCTCACCGTCGCTTACGCCCTGGAGGGCACGGAGGAGTGTTCCCTCCGGGTGACGGTGTGGAAGATCATGCCCCGGATGGATGTGAGGCTCCGCCTGCGCAAAAAGAGCTGCCCGGACGCCGAGAGCATCCTTTTGATGATGCCCTTTAAAGCGGACGGGTCGAACGAGACCTATATCGACAAGACCGGCTGCGTCATGCGCCCGGGCATCGATCAGCTGCCGGGGACCTGCGGGGCTTTCTGGTGCCTCAAGAACGGCGTGCTGCGCCGGGGGGAAAGCTTTGACCTGGTCATCGGCTGCATGGACGCGCCCCTCATCTCCTTCGGGGAGGATAAAACAGGGCCCGTCACACTGTGTGACGGGCAGGATATTTCCCTTAACCGGTCGGTGATCGTGAGCCGGGTGATGAACAATTACTGGGAGACCAATTTCGCCGTGGACCTGGGCGGCTGGCACGAGTTCCGCTACACCCTTGACGTAAAGCCGCCGGCGGCCCCGGCAGAGCAGCTCAAAAAATGCGCCGCCCTCATGACGGGCCTGCCGGCGGCCGCCCTGTGACGGGCGGGCCCTGATCATTTCTCCTTTTCCTCGAACAGGTGGGGCTCGGTCAGCAGCCCCGTGGGGGTGAGCATGTAGTTCTTCGTCCACTGCATGCCGGTGGTGCGCCAGGCGTTGGGCCCGAACCAGGTCAGCGTGGGATCATTGAGGTGCAGCATGCCGAAGGAGTTGATCCGGCTGGGGTATACCGTGATGTCCAGGATATGATCTCCTTCCGTCAGGTGCCCCAGGGACACTTCCGACGGCGAGAGGCTCAGGTCCCCCACGCGCTTCCCGTCCAGCTCCGCCGTGACGCAGGGCGCGCTGAACCGCCCCAGCCTGAGGCGCAGCTTCCTTCCGCCCTTTATATGCCAGCGGCAGGTCATGGCCCCGGAATAGAAGGGGAAGCCCTGCCCGGTCCAGTCCCCGTACGCGAGCTCCCGCGCCGCGGGGACGATCTTTTTGTCCGCGCCCCGCACGGTGACCCCGAAGTCCCCCAAAAGGAACAGGTTCTCCACCGCGGTGGAGGCGGCCAGGGGCTTGGTGATCTCCACGGTGTTGAGGCCCTGCTTCACCGGGCCCACGGGGAAGGCGGCGATAGCCTCGTCGGCGAAGAAGCCGTCCTGTTCCCGGGTAAGGGGCTCGCCGTTGAAGGTGACTGTCGAGATATCCGCGTCCTCCAGGGCCAGGCGGGCGCGTTTGAGAGAAATATCGGAGCGGAACGTGACGCGTAAGGACAGCGTGTGTTCCGCTTTTTCTTTGGGCAGGGCCCAGGGCTGGGCGCCGGCCACGGCGGCGATGGAGATATTTTTCATTTCCTTCGCCTTCACCCCGATGCGGAGCATTTCCTCCTCCTCCTGCCAGGGGCCGTCGTCCACGCGCCACACGGCGGTGTCCAGGACGAGCACGTTGTCCTCGCGGGGGATGATCTCATCCGGCGGGGGCAGCACTTTCTCGGTCTCCGGCTCGAAGTTCGGGGTGTAGTCCTCCGCCATCGAGATGCCGTAGCTGCCGTTGAGGGCGCGCTCCCGGGTGTCTGAAGCGCTTCCGGGCGCCGCGGGCTCAAGGCGCAGAAGCAGGCTGTCCTGGGAATAGCAATCCCAGGTGAATACCGTCTCGTCCTCCCCGCGCCGGGCCTCAAAGGGGCGGATCTCGCCGGTGAGGGTATCATGGACCTTCAGGTCCCAGCAGCCCTTCAGCGTGATATGGTACTCCTCCTTTTTCTCCGGGGCGCCGCGGCGCGCGGGCCTGAAGTGGGAGATGAACAGGGAGCGCCCGTCCCCGTCCCGCCGCAGCGCGGTGAGGAGGGTGGACGCCGGATATCCCTTGCGGTCCAGCACGCGGATCTCCCTGAAGGGCAGGAGGCTCTCGTTCAGCTTTTCCCGGTCCCAGGGCAGGCATTCGCATTTCTCACTGAAGTCGGCCGCTTCCCGGGAGGGGAGAGCGTCCACATACTCAGGCACGCTGCCCAGGAAGATCACCTTCCCGCCCGCGTCCCGGAAGGCTTTGAGCGCGTCGAGGGTGGTGGACCGGATGGTCTCGCAGGCGGGCACGATCACCGCGTCGTAGGTCATCTCTCCCACGGTGAGGCCCGGGCCGGCCTTCTTAAGGCGCGGCAGGGTGGACTCGCAGATATAGTCGAAGTCCAGGGTGTCCCTGAGCAGCCAGTCCGTCACCTCGGCGAATTTGCGGTCCAGCTCCGCGCGCTTCAGGCCGGTCAGGTCGTTGGGCCCCCAGGCGATCCAGCAGGACTCCACGGGATGGATCACGCCGACGCGGATCAGGGGCTTTCCCCGGGTCATGAGGGTGTTCACCCGGGAGAAATGATCCTCGATCAGCGGGTACTCCCGCCACCAGGGGCTCTGATGCCCGATGGAGGCGGGGTAGTCCCTTTTGGATTCCCCGTGCATGGAGCACCAGTACAGGTGGTGCACTCGCACGGTGACGCCCAGGGCGGCCTGCCAGTCGCCCTGGAGCTTGTGGCCCTTGAAGTCGAAATCCCAGTTGGTCACGCCGTACATTTCACTGATGACCCCCGGGCAGCCCTGCTGGTGGGCGGCGGAGGCCGCCTGTTTCAGGGTGACGAACTCACGGCCGTCGCACAGCTGGTCGATCCCGGGCAGGGTGAAGGCCCGGTAGGCGCGCATCACCTCGCCCACCGCCTGGGTCTGGGACTGCAGGGTGCCCTCCTGCATCATGTGCCCGGTCATCAGGATGTGGTGATCATCGCACCAGGCGCCGATCTGGTCGCAGAAGGCGGATACGAAGCGCTCCGTGGCGTGGTCGTGGTAGCGGTACCGGGTCTGTGAGATCCCTTGGGGCAGCTCCCAGATCACCTCCGGCAGGCGGTCCAGCAGGCTCTCGCCGAAGGCCTCCCGGTAGCTCTCCTCCAGGTCCCCGGTCCAGGGGAGGATCACGTCCTGCAGATCCGTGGACAGGGACAGGGTGGTCTTTCGCGTCATCTGAGGCTCGTCGGTGAAGATGGCGGGGCATATCGTGCCCATGTCATCCCCCAGCACCTCGTGATACCGGTCGTGGGTGATATGGATGAAGTCCCGGATGGCCGATTTGTTCATGGTGTCCACATACCCGTTGAAGTGGAACCAGGGCCGGGGCTCGGTCACCTGCTCCGACGCGTACCAGACCGGGCCGATCGGATTTTCCTCCGCTGTTAGGCGGCGGTAGCTTTCAAGTCGGCCGTCCGGCCTCAACCTCACCTCATACCGGGCCAGGAGCGCGCCTTTTTCCGGCGCTTTGGGCGAAAAGAGGAGAAACCGCTGCCGGTTCTCCTCTTTTTCCGTCACGTATCCCCCGGCGAACCCCGAGGGCCATTTGTCCTCGTCGTACAGCCAGGCCAGCATGTGGTTTTTCCGGGCTTCCTCCACGCACAGGCGCACCTTGTCCATGAACTCGTCGCTCAGGTACTTGATGCTCATGCCGCTGCGGGTGTGCATGTGGAACCCGCCCATGCCCATGTCGCGCATCACCCGGATCTCCCGGCGCAGCAGGTCATCCTTCAGGTCGCAGTTCCAGGCCCAGAAGGGAGCGCCCCGGTATTCGGCGGTGGGACGGCGGAACAGTTCCGGGTCCAGTTTTGCTTCGGTGTTTCGGGGGTACAGCATGGATCAACCTTCTTTCTGTCCGGGCCGCGTGAGCCGCAGCGAAATGATCTCAAAGGGCCTGAAGCATAGTTTGAGGGCGCCGTCCTTTTCCGGGACCGCCTCCCCGGGCTCCTCCTCCAGGGAGCAGCAGCGCGCTTCCCCGAAGGGGATCAGCGGCGTGACGCGCGCTTCCCGGGCGCCGCCCATGGACTCATACAGCCTGACGATCATGTCGCCGGAGCCGTCCTCCGCCAGCTTCACGCTCTCGACGGCGACGCTCGGGTCGCTGATATCGATGATGCCGGTGAAGGGAACGCTCCCCGGCACCGTGAACACGGGATCATTGAGGGCGTCCGCCGCCTCCTCGACGCCGCCGGCTTCCAGGCTGCCGTCGAAGACACGGTAGGCGTAGGTGAAGGTGTGGCTCCCCATGTCCGCCTCCGGATCCGGGTACTTCGGGGATCTCAAGAGGCTCAGGCCGATCACGCCGTCGTTGACGGACACGCCGTATTTGCAGTCATTGAGCACGGCCGCGCCCCGGGAGGCGTCCCTCAGGGCGGTCCAGGTGTGGGCGCTCACCTCGAACCGGTCGCGGTCGTAGTTCCTCGACCGGTGGGCCGGCCGTTCCAGGAAGCCGAACTGGATCCGGTGGGCGGCCGTGTCCGCGTCGATGCCCGTGTCGAAGGACACCTTGAGCAGGCGGTGGCACTCATGCCATTCGGCCTCGGTGATGAATTCCAGTTGAGATGCGCCCGCCGTGAGCCGGATCTTCTGGCAGAGAGCGGAGGATCCGAAGCGCGTCGTCACCTTCAGCTGCGCGCAGAGCCCTTCCGCCTTCTCGATCGCGGCCTCGTTTTGCGCGTCAAGGGGCACTTCCCGCCGCTCGGTCTGGCTGTCGATGTCCCAGGCGTCGAACTTCCTCGGCAGGTCCCGGTAGAGGTGGAACACGTTGGACTTCGAGCGCACCCGCTCCCGATCGCTCCCCCTGAGCTTCATGGAGAGGAGCTCCCCGCGGGCGTTCACCGCGGCTGTAAGGACGCTGTTCTCGAAAATGTAGTTCTCCCCGTCCGCGTAAAGTTTCGCTCCGGGGCCCGGGCCCGCCTTCGCGGGGGCGAGCGTCACGGCGCTCATGGGCTCAAGGTCCGCAAGCACCAGCGCTCCCTTCCCGTCCTTTTCGGCGGGGAAGGTCCTCCCGTCCGGGGCGGCGGCGCCGGAAGAATAGCTCTCATCCAAACGTATCAGGCGCGTCACCCTGTGGGAGGAGGGATTGAACACGGTGCAGCCCCTCCCCGGAAGGGCGAGGGCGCACAGCGCGTCCCGGGCGCGGTCCATGCTTTTTTCCCGGATGGCCCTGAGCTCCGCCCGGGCCCTGACATACACGTCGGCGATGGAGGATCCGGGCAGGATGTCGTGGAACTGGTTGGTCAAAAGCGTTTTCCAGCTCTTCTCGATCTCTTCCGCGGGATAGGGGCCGCGGCCCGTGAAGGCGCTGACGGCCTCGAGCATCTCCCAGGCCCTTAAAGTCCGCTCCGCGCGGCGGTTGCCCTTTTTGACTTCGGCCTGGGAAGTGTAGGTGCCCCGGTGGCAGGTCACATACAGTTCGCCCCGGTAGACCGGCAGGCTGCCGTTGTCGCGCTTTTTCAGGTAGTCCTCCGGGGAGATCCAGTAGAGCTTGGGCGCGCCCTGCAGGTCCTTCTGCCGGCGCACCTGCTCCATGTCGTCCCGGGTGGGCCCGCCGCCCCCGTCCCCGTAGCCGAAGGGCAGGTAAAAGTCCCCGCTCCCGTCCGTCTCCAGGCGGCTCACCCAGCGCTTGTGCACCGTGGCCGCGTCCACCTGGGTCTCGTAGAACATGTGCAGGAAGGTGGGGATCATGCTCCCGTCCAGCCCGCGCCACAGGAAGGCGTGATGGGGGAAGGGATCCGCGTCGTTATAGCTCCAGAAGATCTTCTGGGTGGTGAGGCCCGTCATATGGAAGCCCCTGATGATCTGGGGCAGGGC
>CADCQZ010000405.1 GCA_902803675.1 uncultured Eubacteriales bacterium | reverse complement strand
CTCGAGATCGGCCACGATGGCCTTGCGGGCCTCCAGGGTGGTCATGCCGGCCTACTTGCCGCCGTCCAGCACATGGGGCTCGTTGACACTGTTCTTGCCCGAGGCGAACAGCTCCTCCGCGGCCAGATAATCCTCGCGGCCGGTCATGCGGCCCTCGTAGGTGAACACCCGCATGATGGGCAGGCTGTGGCGCTGGCCCACTTCATAGTCGTTGGGATCGTGGGCGGGGGTGATCTTGACCACGCCGGTGCCCTTTTCCATGTCCGCGTGCTCGTCGCACACGATGGGGATCTCCTTGTTGACAAGGGGCAGGATCACATGGCAGCCATGGAGATGCGCGTACCGGGGGTCGGCGGGATTGATGGCCACGGCCGTATCGCCCAGCATGGTCTCGGGCCGGGTGGTCGCCAGCTCCAGCATTTCGCCCGTCTCCTTCACGGGATACAGGATATGCCAGAAGTGCCCTTCTTTCTCCTCGTACTCCACCTCGGCGTCGGACAGGGAAGTGTTGCAGCAGGGACACCAGTTGATCAGGCGGTTCCCGCGGTAGATGAGGCCTTTCTCATACATGCGCACGAAGACCTCACGGACGGCCTTGGAGCAGCCCTCATCCATGGTGAAGCGTTCCCGGTCCCAGTCGCAGGAGGCGCCCAGGCGGCGCAGCTGACGGGTGATCCGCCCGCCGTACTCCCTTTTCCAGGCCCAGGCATGCTCAAGGAAGCCCTCGCGGCCGAGGTCTTCTTTTTTGATGCCCTTGGCCCGGAGCTGCTCGACCACCTTGACCTCGGTGGCGATGGAAGCGTGGTCCGTGCCCGGGAGCCACAGTGTGGGATCCCCCATCATGCGGTGGAAGCGGGTCAGGGAATCCTGCAGGACGCAGTCCATGGCGTGGCCCATGTGCAGTTGCCCGGTCACGTTGGGCGGCGGCATGACGATGGTGAAGGGCTTGCGGCCCGGCTTGATCTGAGCACGGAACGCGCCGGAAGATTCCCACCTCTCATAGGTCTTCTGTTCGATCCTGGAAGGATCATAATTCTTTTCCATGGTGAACTCGCTCATATCCCGATTCTCCTTTACAAAAAAACCGCCCATCCCGAAAGGACGGAGCGGTTCCGTGGTACCACCTATCTTTGCGGCTGACGCCGCCTCTTAAAACGCTTATCGCGCGCTCACGGGCGGGCTGATTATTCACCCGCCGCCCTCCGGGACGACCTTCGGCGCGTTCCCCGAGCGGCTCCCAGCCATGGCCGCTCTCTCTGAAGAGGATGAAACGCCTACTCCTTCCCTTCTCAGGGGGAAATTATTTCTTTTCTTCGTCCATCACGATGATCTGGCGCCCGGCGTAATACCCGCAGAACTTGCAAACGCGGTGGGCCAGTTTCATCTGATGGCACTGAGTGCACTCCACCAGCGCGGGCGGGGTGAGCTTCCAATTAGCGCGGCGGCTGCGGCCACGGGCCTTGGATACTTTCTCTTTTGGCAGTGCCATACATCACACCTCCTGATCCTTTGTCAGCAATTGCTGCAATGCCGAAAAAGGATGCTGGTCGGGCAACTCCTTCTGGCAAGCATTCAAGGTATCTGTGTCCCGCCTGGCCTGCCGCATCGCTTCGCAGATGGGGACGCACTCGAAGCGGATAGGCAATTCAAGCAGGGTCAGGGTGAGCGCCAACGGCTCCAGCTCCACGCCGGAACCCTCGAAGATCAGCTGCTCCTCCTCAAGGTCACTTGTCTTTTCGGCTTCCCGTTTCAGCATCATTTGATGGCTCAGACGGGTAAAGACTTCGTCGACGGGAACCTCGACCGGGAATGTGACCGGTTCTCCACAAGCGGCGCACGCACCGTGAGCTGAAGTCGACAGTGTGCCGGACAGGTACAGGACATTCTCCTCGAAACGAACGGTGCCGCTGATGACCGCCCGGTCAAAAGTCACCGTTTCCCCGAAGATCTCCTGCTGCGGGAGGATCCCTTCCAACCTGAAGGGAAACTCCTCGCCCGGGCTCTTCAACGCGTCAGATACATCCAACCGCAAACCAATCACCCCAATCGTGACCAAATCCGATTATACGATGCCTGAAACAGAATGTCAAGCACAAAAACCATTGAAAACGCACGCGGATCCCTGTCCGACCACCGGCCCGAAGCGCAGTGAGACCTTCGCGCAAAGGCCGGGAGCGGATCACTTCAGATCCTTCAGCACGGGCAGGTCCTTCACAGACCTGTACAGGAGAAGGCCCAGCACGCCGCAGGAGATGATCTCGCCGGCGCCGACGGTCAGCGCGAGATACCACCAGGCGTCCGTAAGGCCGTAGACCTTCATCAGCACGATGGGCACGATCGCCACATTGCTGATCACCGGAGGGATCCAGGCCAGGATCGGCCTGTCCTTCAGGAGCCGGGTGCCCACCGCCCCGATCAGGGTCGCCAGGCTGCCGAAAACCACGTCCCAGGCGGCGCAGCCCGTGACGATATTCGCCAGGACACAGCCCACCGTCAGCCCCGGGATCGCCGCGGACGTGAAGACGGGCAGGATCGTCAGGGCTTCGGACAGGCGGACCTGAACAGCGCCGCTGGCCAGGCCGAAGGCCGCCGCCAGCATCGTCAGCACAACATAAAGGGCGGCCGTCATGCCGCCGAAAACGATGTTCCTCGTAAGGTCTTTCTTCATGATCGGTACTTATCCATCCTTTAGTTTTGTTTTAGGTGAGGAAGGTCTCGAACTCACCGCGCTTAAAAGCGCCCGGACAGTATAACGTGAAAGCCGCTTTTGCGCAAGCTGTTTTTTATGCCTGACCGGCCGCGCCTAAAGGACCAGACGCCTGATCGCAGCTGCGACACCGGCCTCATCATTCGTGAGAGTGACGAAGCGGGCGTGCCGCTTCACTTCCTCCGCCGCGTTCCCCATGGCCACGGGCCAGCCCGCCGCGTCCAGCATGGGGATATCGTTTTCCTCGTCCCCCACCGCCATGACGTTTTCCGCAGGGATGCCGTACTTCCCGGCCATATCCCTGATCCCGACGGCTTTATCCACCCCATGGGGCAGGATCTCGATATTGTTCGGGCCGGATCGGGTCACGTCGATGCCCGGCAGAGCCTTGAGCGCGGAACGGATCCGGTCCAGGCCGGGAGTCTCCGGCACGAAGAACTTGAGGATGTTTTCGGTGCGCGCCAGTTTCTCAAGCACCGCAGGACCCCGAAAGAAGCGGTGGCCCAGCTCCGTGAGGCGCTCGCCGAACTGCAGCTCGCTGTGGTGGCGCATGGTCTCATCACTGGTGCAGACGAAGCCGTCGCCCATCATGAAAAAACGCACGCCCCGGGAAAACAGGAGATCGGACACCGCCGCGGCCGTGCCCGGCGCCATCGGATGCAGGGCGAAGGTATTCAGAGCCTCATCGGTGCACTGGGCCCCGTTCACGGTGATCAGGGGGCAGACGAGGCCGGCCTCGCGCAGCATCAGAAAAATATTGCCGGGCGAGCGGCCGGACGCGATGGACACGATCACCCCCGCCCGCTGGGCGTCCCGGACCGCCGCGGCGTTGTCCGGATGGATGATCCCCCGGCGGGTGGTCAGCGTCCCGTCGATGTCAAGGGCGATCAAAAGCACTTTTTCCGACATATCTGCTCCTTAAAAAGACGCGGATGTGGTGAATCGCTTCCCGTTCAAATAGGACAGAGGTCCATCCGGAGGGAAGGTCAGGCGGAGCTCCACGGAGCAAAGCTTCAGCGGCGGCAGGCCCAGGGCCCGGTTCAGCCGCCGGTCCCCGTAGAGGTCATCCCCCACCACGGGATGACCGATGAAGGCCATATGCGCCCTGATCTGATGGGTGCGGCCGGTATAGAGCGTGACCGCGAGCCGGCTCATGCCGTCCGATTCCTCCAGCACGCTGTAGCCCGTCGTGATCTTCAGCGCGCCCGGGCCCTGATGCGTGACCACGCGCACCTTCCCGGCCTGAGCGTCCTTGACCAGATAAGCGTTCAGAACGGCTTCCGGCGGGTCCATCTTCCCGCGCACCAGACACTCGTAGCGCTTTTCGGTCTGCCGGGCGGCGAAAGCGTCCGCGCACAGGCGGTAAGCCTCCTCGTCCCTGGCCAGCAGAAGGACCCCCTCCGTGCGGGTATCGAGCCGGTGGCAGAGCCAGACGGGCTGAGAGAACATCTCCGTAAGAAGGCTCAGCACCGTCATGCCGCAGGCCTCGTCCTCGACGCAGAGCCCCGCCGGCTTGTGGATCACCACCACCCGTTCATCCTCATAAAGGACCCTGATCTGCGGAAAAAAGTCCGTGTAGACGCTGACCGTACAGCCCGGGCGGGCCGGATCGTCCCGCCGGCAGCGGGCATCATCCATCCGGACATCCCGCCGCGCAAAAGCCCTGAGGATCTGTTCCCTGGGCATCAGCGGCAGGCCGCGCCGCACCGCGTTGAAGACGGTGGAGCCGTTTTCCTTTTCCGGGATCCGCCAACGATATAGATGCATCAGCTGATCACGCTCCCCGGCGCCGCTCCCCAGGGGACCACGTCGCGTTTCAGGCTCTCAAGGATCGACCGAAGCTGCCTGGAGCCCGAAAAACTCAGTTTGGGACTGAGGTATTCCTCCGCCTCCTCCAGGGAAGCGCCCTGTTTGAACATATAATAGACATTTTCCTGGATATGCTCCAGTTCCGGGTCGTTCCGGCTCAGCTCCGCCAGGTACCTGTTGGCCGCTTCCACCGCCTCCCTTTCCACGGGAAGGCAGGCGTTCATCCCGCCCTGAAGGTTCTGGATCGTGATGGCCATATTGCCGTTCCAGTAGTTCAGGGACTGGGCCATGAGCTTATCCGGGTCCCGGAGAGCCGGATGGATCAGGTATTCTCCCCCGGGCTCCCGGCGGATGTGATCGGCCAGGCCTTTCGCGGTGCGCTTCAGGCTGGTGCCGTCCATTTTAAGGCCCGCCTGGGTGACCGCCTCACAGATCATGTCGGTGGTCAGGGACAGATTGGCGTAGCCGTAGACGAACACGATGGAGAATATGATCGCTTCCAGACGGAACATCATGTGCCGGGACATGGCGAAGGCTGGGCTCTGGAGCCTTTCCGTCAGAAGACGGGTCAGGCCGTCCTGGAGCCTGAGCTGATAGTCCCCGTCATACCCGATATAACACCAGCAGCGCCGAAAAAGTCCCTCCGCCACGGGCACCATCGGCGGCACGAAGGGCACCGAACCGTCCCCGATCAGGAGAAGCTTCAGGAGGTTCTCCTCATGGGAAGAGATCCAGTAGATCTCCTGATCGAACCGTTCCAGAACCAGTTCTCTTTTTTTATCGGCTTCAAGACCGCGGAGGCCCTCCTCGGAGAAATAATCGAACCCGGGCGGGATCATGAAATCTCCCTCGTCCGTCCCCTCCGCGGTGAACGCGGACCTGCAGGCCCTGTCGTACCCGGCCATGACCTGGGCATCGCGAATGGCGGAATAAACGCTGCGGCTCCACGGCTTCAAGTCAAAACGTATGACCCTTTCCAAATAAAGACCTCCTTGTTCCGTACGGGAACAGGAGGTATCTTATCACTGTATGAAGAAAAGCGTCAAGCCGTGCCGCGATCAGCCTTCCTCCCGGCTTTTCATCAGAGCGGCGTGTTCCGACCGGATGCCCGCCAGGGTGTCCGGCTCCGTCAGGAGCCTCAGAGCCGTCAGGGCCATCGCCTTCGCGGCCAGGGGAACGAACTTCATCCCCTCCGGAGAGCAGGCCGCGTCTCGGAAAGCCTCGCTGTGGGCCGGGATCGTCTCGGCGCTGATGGACAGCGTGGGCTGGATCGTGGGCACCACCAGACTGATATTGCCCACGTCCGATGAACCGTACCCGGTCCTGCCCACGGGGAAGACTTCCTCGCCAAGGGAAGCCATGGCCTCCCGGAACACCTTGTCGAAGGAAGGCGTGGGCACCATGTCGTCCACCCAGTTCTGGGACAGACGCATCTCACCCCTGGCGCCGGTCATCCGGGCCGCGCCCTCGACGATCTGCTCCACCCGGGCATAGACTTTCCTCAGCCGCGGGGAAGTGGCGGCCCGAAGGTAGAACCTGCCCTTCGCGTATTCCGGGATGGTATTGGGCGCGTCGCCGCCGCTGACCACGATGCCGTGGATGTTGACGTCTTTGGGCAGGTACAGGCGCAAAGCATTGATACCGTTGAAGGTCTGGATCAGGGCTTCCAGCGCGTTGATGCCCATCTCGGGCGCGGCGGCGGCGTGGGCGCTCCTGCCGAAGAATTCCACATCGATGGGCGCGCAGGCGATGAACGGCGCCGTATCCACGTGTTTCCCGGAGCCCGGGTGCACGCACAGGGCCGCGTCCACATCCTTTAAATAGCCTTCCCGCACGAAGGAGCCCTTGGCGCTGCCGTTCTCGCCGCCTTCCTCGCCGGGCGTGCCATACACCCGCACCGTGCCCCCCACGTCCGGCAGGACCTGTTTGACCGCCGCGGCGGCAAGGCTCGACGCCGCGCCGAAAAGATTGTGCCCGCAGCCATGGCCCAGCCCCGCCAGCGCATCATACTCCGCCAGGAAGACCAGCACCGGGCCGGGCTTTTGAGAGACCGCCTCGGCGGTAAAACCGGTACGGTGCCCGGCCACGTCCCGGACCACCCGGAAGCCCTCCTCCTCCAGACGCGAGGAAAGGAGGGAGCTCGCGAAAAACTCGTAGTTGCTCACCTCGGGTTTCCCGTGGATCTGACGGGCGATATCCTGATAAACGCCCGCGTGTTCGTCACAGAAACGTATGATCTCATCCCGATACATGATTCCCCTCCGCTCAGATCAGTGCCGGCGCTCGAAAAGCGCGCGGTTCGTGGTCCTCCTCGCCAGGGCGTTCCCGATGATCTGGAGCACGCAGACGGCGATGAGAAGGATGACCACACACACATTGACGATATCCTGATGGTTCTGGTTCTGGCCGTAGTTGATCGCGAAGGAGCCGATGCCGCCGGCACCCACGGCCCCGGCCATGGTGGTCAGGCCGATCAGGCTGATGAGGGTGATGGTGGATACCCGGATCAGGTCCGGCACGGCCTCGTGAAGGTAGACCCTGAAGATCAGGCCCCAGGTGCCGCTGCCCATGGATTTGGCCGCCTCCACCTTGCCCGGATCCACACCGGCCAGCGCCGCCTCCACCTGACGGGTGTAAAACGGCACGCAGCCGAACACCAGGGGCACCACCGCTCCGCGGACGCCGATGGCCGTGCCCACCAGGGACCGGGTGAAGGGGATCAGGAAGATCAGCAGGATGATGAAGGGGATCGCCCGGAAAAGATTGACTATCAGATCGATGACGCGGTACACCACCGGCTGGGGACGGATACCGTTCTTTTTCGTCACGGTGAGAAGGACCCCCAGAGCCAGACCGATGGCGAAGGCGATGAGCCCGCTCTTGACCGTCATTTCAAAGGTCTGCCCCAGGCTGTCCAGGAACCGGGTCTTATACGCCATCACGTTCGGTATCCAGGTCTTGAAAAACTCATCCACGGCGGAGCACCTCCACTTCCACCTGATTCTGCCTCAGATGATCCATCGCGGCCTCGACCCCCGCGGGCGAGCCCTTGAGCAGAGCCACCATCCCGCCCAGTGGATCGCCGCGAAGCTCCTCCACGCTGGCGAGCACGATGCTCATGGAAACGTCGAACTGCCGGGAGATGGAAGATATCACGGCGTCCCCCACACTGTCCCGCGTGAAGGTCAGCCGCAGCAGCACATCGCCTGCCCCCACCCGCACCAGCGGAGAATCCTCCCTGAGGAGCTTGTCCACCCGGCTGAGGGAGGAGGCGCTGGCCACGAAGCGCCTGGTGATGTTTTCCCTGGGATGGGAAAAGACCTTGTAGACGTCGCCCTCTTCCACCACCGACCCGTTCTCCATCACCGCGACCTTATGGCAGATGGCCTTGATGACCGCCATCTCATGGGTGATCAGGACGATCGTCAGGCCCAGCTGGGTATTCAGCTCCCTGAGCAGGTTGAGGATGGACTCCGTCGCCTCGGGGTCCAGGGCGCTGGTGGCCTCATCGCTCAAAAGCAGTTTCGGCTCCGCCGCCAGGGCCCGCGCGATAGCGACCCGCTGCTTCTGGCCGCCGGAGAGCTCCGAGGGATAGGCGTTCACTTTATCCGTCAGATCCACCAGGCTGAGCAGCTCCATGACCCGTTTTTTGATCTGATCCCGGCTCCTGCCCGTATACTTGAGAGGATAAGCGATATTGTCGAACACGCTCGACCGGTTCAGCAGGTTGAAGTGCTGAAAGATCATCCCGACGGAACGCCGGAGCGCGGCTTTTTCCTTCTCACGCATGATGCCGTTCTTTGTCCGGATCACGCCGTCGCTGATGGTGATCTCCGGGAGATCCCCGATGCGGATCGTGCCGGAATCCGGCGTCTCCAGCAGGTTGAGGCAGCGCACCAAGGTGCTCTTGCCCGCACCGGAATAGCCTATAACGCCATAAATGTCCCCATCCTCGACGGATAGGGACACATTTTTGACCGCGTCCACCTGGCGGCCTTTTCCCTGAAAGACCTTGCAGAGATCATTGATCTGGATCATAAGGCTCCTTATAAAGCAGACACCGCCGCCGTCATACGGGACGGCGGCGGAGAAAAAGGATCACTTGAGCAGGCCGGCCGCGTCCTTGATGCCGTCCACACTGTCGAACTGCTCACTGTAGAGCGTCAGGGGCGCGATCAGGGTGTCGGCGATCACCGTCAGATCATAGCCGAACTGGCTGATCTCGTTGTTCAGGTAAGCCTTGTGCTGGAAGGCGTTCAGATCCACATCGCCGGAATTGAGAGCCTCGTTGGGAAGGTTGTAGGCGTCGAAGATCTTCAGATCGATATAGATGCCCGCGCCCTCATCGTCCAGGACCTTCTGAACGGCCTGCCACTGATCATTGCCGCCGGAGCAGACGCCCACGGTGACCACGGTCTTGCCCTCTTTGGGAGACTCGTACGCCAGGATATCGGAGACGAAGCTCGTTTCGATCATGTAAGCCGGATTATAGTCGAAGGCCGGGTAGAACGCTTCCTCGTAGCGCTCGAGGAGGAACTCGGCCACCAGCTGGGACTGATAGGCCTCGCAGATCTTTTTGTAGATCTCGTTGTCCGCGTCCGCGGTGCGGGCCACGATGACGTTCACATAAGGATTGTCGCCCGACTCGGACTGCTGCTCGATGATCAGGCCGTCCTTGGAGGGCAGGAGGCCGTAGGGGATCGCGTAGGTGCCGTTGATGGTGGCGCCGGCGTAATCCTGAAGGGTGGAGGGCAGGGTGTTCGCCGCCACCGGCTCCACCTCGATATCATAAATATAACCGGTGATGTCCTTGATCTCGGGGGTATATCCCGCCGCCGGATCCACGGTCAGAAGGCCCGCGGTCTCCAGGAGCTTGATGGCGCGGCTCAGGTTGGTGCCGTCATTGGGGATGGCGATCAGAAGCTTTTCGGCGGAAGCGGCGGATACGAGAGAGGCGATCAGAAGAGCGGCGAGAAGGACGGAAATCAGCTTTTTCATGGTTATTTCTCCTTTCAGATCTCATATTCTGCGCTTTGAAACGTGTGAAAAAGGGATCCTGATGACGGTGCCGGGGATCAGAACATTCGCTGCGTCGCCCCGTCGGGATGAAAGATCATCTTTTTTACCTCACATGATCACAAAAACGGGACATTCGTACGAATGCCCCGTTGCGGCAACGATCCTTAAGAGGGATGATCAGCGGCGGCAGACGCACGAGGAAAATAAGCGCATGACCATGCGCATCATCATGCCCATCATACCGGTCACAGCCTTCCTCACGGCGCTGCCTCCTTTCCCTTATTGATGTGACCAGTATAAAAATCCGGGTCGGAACTGTCAAGGGGCTGAATGTTTTTTGATTGTTCTTGCAGGCGCCGGACGTAAAAGTTAATTTTCCTGTATGATTTCCCGGCTTCCTGTGGTATTATTCAAGGTGGTGACCGATGATCATCCCCTGCCTGCGGCAGCGGATAAAGCAGGACCGCATACCAAGCATACCGATCCGTCAGAAAGGAACGAACCGATGAGTGAAAAGATCCCCGGGACCGGCGGCGAGCGTTATGTTCCCTATGAAGAACGCACCGGCAACGAATCCATCGTTTATTTCACCCGTGACCTGTCCGCCGAAGGCCTGCGCAAAATGGTCGGCCGCGTGAGCGGCGCCATCACGGGCAGGACCGCCGTGAAACTGCATACAGGCGAGAAGCACGGCCCCAACATCATCCCCCACGAATGGGTGGAGGAGCTGATCAAAAACGATCTGCCCGACGCCGTGATCGTGGAGACCAACACCTTTTATCAGGGAGACAGGGACACCACCGAAAAACACCTGGAGACCCTGAAAGTGAACGGCTGGACCTTCTGTCCCGTGGACATCACCGATTCCGAAGGCACCGCGTCTCTCCCGGTCACGGGCGGTAAATGGTTCGACCACATGTCCGTGGGCAAGACCCTTCCCGGATACGATTCCCTGGTGGTGCTCACCCATTTCAAGGGGCACACCATGGGCGGCTTCGGCGGCAGCAACAAGAACATCGGCATCGGCTGCGCGGACGGCCGGATCGGCAAGCGGATGATCCACGCCCGGGACAGCCAGGATCCCGAAATGGCCTGGAGCGTGGACATGGAAGAGCTGATGGAGCGTATGACCGAGTCCACGAAGGCCACCATCGACCATTTCGGAAAAAAGATCTGCTATGTGAACGTGATGCGCAACATGTCCGTATCCTGTGACTGCGAGGGCTGCCTGGCGGAGAAAGTGGTCACGCCCAATGTGGGCATCCTGGCCTCCACGGACATCCTGGCGCTGGATCAGGCCTGCGTGGACATGATCTACGCCCTGGGCGAAACGGACGGCGCGGCGCTGCGGGAGCGTATCGAGACCCGGCACGGCCACCGTCAGCTCAGCTACATGCAGGAAATGGGCATGGGCAACCGGAAGTATGTGCTTCTGGATACGGACGACGGGGACGAACGCATCCTGCCCGCGAACGCTGTGGAAGGCGTGCAGCCTTTCGTGGAGCTGCCGATCGTGGCCGAGCGCCGCAGACTGGCTCAGGAAGCCCTGGCGGCGATGCAGACGAATGCCTGACGAACGGACAGCCGAAAGCGAACGAACAAACTCAGGATACGAGGTGCGATAAATGCGAAGATCACTGATCCTCATGACCGTTCTCATCCTCCTGATCCCGGTCATGGCCGCGGCCGCCGGAGAGGAAGACGCCCT
>CADCQZ010000404.1 GCA_902803675.1 uncultured Eubacteriales bacterium | reverse complement strand
TATATCATTCTTCCGACACATACCTGGACGATCGGGACGGATACTATCCGGAGCCCCTCTACCGGGCGATCCTGGAGGAATATACAGCCGCGGTCCACAGCATCACGGACCGCGTGAACATCGAAACGGGCTGTGTTTTCAGCCCGGACTGGTACCGCGCGCAGCTGGACCGGGACAAGCTCCTGATCGTCCAGTGCCTGGTGCCCGGCGACGCGGACGGCATGCATGACAAGACACTGCACTGGGTGCTGATGTACGGATATAAAGAGGGCGTGTTCCTCGTATGCGATCCCCTGTCCTCCAAGATCACCCTGACGGAAAAGGAACTGGAGATGTATACGGACACGCCCGTGGGTTCCATCTGTGTGGCGGTCAGCGATCAGGCATAAAGCGCCTCTCAGCCGAACATCCAGTGGACGGCCTTGATGATATACTCGGTCCAGAAGGCCATATCGTGGCCGCCGGCGGACTCATAGTACTGATGGGAGATCTCCTCCTCCGTGAGGAACCTGTGCATGGCCCGGTTGTTTTCCAGCAGAAAATCCTCCGTGCCGCAGGCCATGAAGATGTCGGGGATCCGGGCGTTCGTTTCCTTCAGGCGCTTTATAAGCACCTCCGGGTTCACGTCCCTTTTTTCCACCGTCTTAAGATCCCCGAAGCACTCGCGGTAGTAATCGTAATTCGCCATGCCGTTGTTTCCGCCGGGCTTCATATGAGCGATCTCATGCACGATCAGCGCGCTCGACAGGGCGGCGATCTTCCCGAAAGTCCCGGGATACTTAAGGCCCGTATGCAGCGCGCCGAAGCCGCCCATGGACATGCCCGCGATGCAGGTGTCCTCAGGGCGCATGGCCAGGCCGAAGGTCCGGCGCACGTAGTCCACCAGTTCCTCCCCCACCAGGGTCTGATACGCGTGCCCCGTGGACTGCCAGTCCAGATAGAAAGAGTTTTCGGCCGTGGGCATCACGACAGCGAAGTTGTATTTTTTCGGCAGGTCCTCAGGCACCCAGTTGCCCGCCTTTCCCGTGTATCCATGCAGGAGGAAAAGGGTCCTCACCGTTTTTTCCGGCGCTTTCTCCCCCAGGTCCGCCCTGTAGTCGTTCGGGATCAGCATCTCGAAGGACGTACCCCGGCGCAGAGCGTTGGAAAAATACTCGATCCTGTAATAAGCCATTTTCTCCTCCCGTATCCGTGCGCTTTGGCCATTCGGGGTGTCCGCATCACTCGGACATGCCGGCGAAGCCCTTTCCGATGATGTGGCTGGTGGACATGATCGTGATGAAGCTGTGGGGATCCACGGAACGCACATATTTCTGAAGGCTGACGGCCTGGGAACGGTTGACCACCGTCATCAGCACTTTCTTGGGCTTATGGGTGTAGTAACCCTCGGCGGGGATCACCGTCGCGCTGTGCCTCAATTCCCTGACGATGTACTCGCAGATCTCGTCCGCCTGATCCGTCACGATCTCAAACACCTTGTAGATATGGATATTCTCCATGACCTGGTTGACCAGGATGGATTTGATCACGAGACCCGTGATGGAGAACAGACCCGTCTTGACATCGAATACCAGCATCGACGCGCCCGCGATCAGGAAATCGGCCAGCATGAGCGCCATGCCGATCTCCATGTGGGCGTATTTTTTGATGATCATGGCGATGATGTCCGTCCCGCCGCTGGAGGCGCTGACCGCGAAGAGCAGCGCCGAACCCACGGCCGGCAGGCCCACGGCGAAGAGCAGTTCCAGGAAGGGCTGGTCCGTCAGCGGGGCGGACAGGGGGACCCATTTTTCAAGGAGCAGGGCCATCAGGCTGTAGACCAGGCTGGAATAAGCCGTCCTGATCCCAAAGCCCGGCCCGATCAGCGCCCAGCCGATCAGGAGCAGGACCGTGTTGAGGATCATGTTCATCCAGCTCACGCTCACGCCCGGGATCAGGGGGCTGAGCACGATGGAGATGCCGCTGACGCCGCCCGTGGTGAAATGGTTGGGGAACTTGAAAAAGTAGACCCCCACCGCCACCAGGAGCGTGCCGATGTTGAGCAGGGCAAAATCCTTCCACCACTTCCCGTCGGGCCGGACGAATCTCAGGCGCTTCATCCCGTGCTCCTCCTTTTACATTCAGCCTTTGAGGATCTCGCTGACCGCGTCGTTGAGCCAGTCACCGTCAAACAGCTCGATCATGCCCTGGTCGCACGCGGCGGCCAGCTTCACGCTCACGGGGAGCCGGCCCAGCACTTTAAGATCATGCCAGTCCGGGTCGCGCGGGAGCTGCTCCCCGAAGGGGCTGAGCTTTTCTCCGCAGTGAGGGCAGGTGATATACGCCATGTTCTCCACCAGACCCTTGACCGGGACGTTCATCATGTCCGCCATGTTGACGGCTTTTTCCACGATCATGCCCACCAGGGTCTGTGGCGTGGCCACCACGATCGCCCCGTCCACGGGGATGGACTGGAACACGGTCAGCGGCACGTCCCCCGTTCCCGGAGGCATATCGATATACAGTACGTCCAGATCGCCCCAGACCACGTCGGTCCAGAACTGTTTGACCGTACCGGCGATGACCGGGCCGCGCCAGACCACCGGGCTGGTCTCCTGGTCCAGGAGCAGGTTGACGCTCATCATTTTGATGCCGGTCTTTGTCAGGGAGGGAAGTATCCCGTCCTCATTGCCCACGGCGCCCTCGTGGATGCCGAAGGCCATGGGGATGGACGGCCCGGTGATATCCGCGTCCAGGATGCCGGTCTTATACCCCATCCGCTGGGTCAGGACGGCCAAAAGGCTCGTCACCATGGACTTGCCCACACCGCCTTTACCGCTCATCACGGCGATGATCTTCTTCACATGGGTGCTTTCCTTCGGCTTTTCAAGAAGGGACTTGGGGTCCCTGCTGGCACAGTTGGCCGAGCAGCTGGAACAGTCATGGGTGCATTCGCTCATCGTCATTTTCTCCTTTGATATCCTCATGCGCTTGACGCGCATGTCTGTTGCGCATGTCATTATAGCCCATGCC
>CADCQZ010000403.1 GCA_902803675.1 uncultured Eubacteriales bacterium | reverse complement strand
GTGCTGGAGCTGATGGGTTATGACTGGGCGCAGACCCAGCTCAAGCACGTCGCGTTCGGCATGGTCTCTTACGAGGGCGAAACGCTGAGCACCCGCGAAGGGCATATGGTCTACTTGGAGGATGTGCTTGCGAAAGCCCAGGAAAAAGCCCTTTCCATCATCAAGGAGAAGAGCCCGGGCCTTGAAAACAAGGAAGAAGTCGCCCGGCAGGTCGGTGTCGGCGCCGTGGTCTATTCCGCTCTTCAGAACGGCAGGATCAAGGATCTTGATTTCTGGTGGGACAGGGCTCTGAACTTTGACGGTGATACGGGGCCCTATGTGCAGTATACGCATGCCAGGTGCTGTTCGGTGCTCAGAAAGGCCGAGGATCTGCCCTGCGCCGCTCCGGATCATTCGGCGCTGGTCAGTGACGAAGCGCAGAACGTCCTCAGGCTGTTGAGCAGATTCCCCGAAGCTGTCAGGGATGCCTGCGATAAAAATGAGCCTTACCTGATCACCAGGGCCGTGACCGACATCGCGAAAGCCTACAATCAGTTTTACTATGTCCATCACGTGCTCGATGACGATGCCGCGAAACGTTCGGCCATGGTCGACCTGACGAGCGCTGTGCGCTCCGTGATCCGCACAGGCCTCTATCTGATCGGCATGGAAGCGCCTGTCAGAATGTGAATTCGACTGAAAGGAGCAAAAATGCGTTTCGTCAAAATGCAGGGGATCGGGAATGATGTGATCTGTATCGATTGCATCAGCCAGGATGTCAGTGATTACTCCAGCCTCGCTCTGCTCATGTGCCGTCCGCATTTCGGTGTCGGCGCTGACGGCATCGCCCTGATACAGCGAAGCACGTCGGCGGACTTCAGCCTGAGGACCTTCAACTCAGACGGCAGCGAGACCGAAATGGACGGCAACGCCTTGCGCTGTGCCGGCAAACTGGTATATGAAAAAGGGCTCGTCGACAGCGACCGCCTGTGGGTGGAGACTCGCGTAGGCCTGAAAGAAGTATGCCTGATCATTGAAAACGGTAAAGTGACCGGCGCCAAGGTCGATATGGGCTCTCCGGAGCTCGATCCTCAAAAGATACCGGTCGATCTGCCGGGCGAAATGGTCCTGCGCCACAGGATGCAGATCATGGGACAGACTTATTTTCTGACCTGCGTCAGCATGGGAAACCCCCACGCGGTCATTTTCGTCCGTGACCCGGAAGTGATCGATCTGCCCGTTCTGGGGCCGCTGCTGGAGCATCATCCTCTTTTCCCGAGAAGGACGAACATCGAATTCGTCAGGACGATCTCCCGGGATGTGCTCCAGATGCGCGTTTGGGAACGCGGCGCCGGCGAGACCCTGGCCTGCAGCACCGGCGCGTGCGCGGCGCTGGTCGCATCCGTTCTGAACGGCCAGAGCAACCGTCATGTGCAGATGAAGCTGGCCGGCGGCAATCTGAACGTACACTGGGATCCGGAAGATAACCATGTGTATCAGACCGGTCCCGCTGTTATCGTATTTGAAGGCGAATGGCCCTCATAATGATCCGGAGGTAAAATACCATGAAATGCAACGCTGATCTGTACAGCCTGCCTTCCAACTACCTGTTCGCTGATATCGCCGATCGAATCAAAAAATTCACGGCTTTGCATCCGGACGCTGACCTCATACGTCTCGGCATCGGCGACGTTACCAGGCCCCTGTCCAGGGCCGTCGCTCAGGAAATGGCGGACGCAGCAGCCAATATGTCGACGCCCGAGGGATTCCACGGCTATCCCCCCGATTACGGCTATTCCTTCCTGATAGACGCCATCAGGAACAGTGATTATCTCCCCCGCGGTATCCGTCTTGATTATGATGAGGTGTTTATCTCGGACGGAGCAAAGCCTGACGTGGGAAATCTGCAGGAGCTGTTCTCCAAAGATACGAAGATCGCCGTGACGGATCCGGTCTACCCCGTTTACGTGGATTCCAACGCCATGAGCGGCCGGCTCGGCTCTTTTGCCGACGGGCGATGGAGCGGGCTTGGATACCTGCCCTGCGTAAAGGAAAACGACTTTGTCCCGCCTCTCCCCGGCGATGATGTGGATGTTCTTTATCTTTGCTATCCCAATAATCCCACCGGCACCGTTCTGACCAAAGACCAGCTCAAGCCGTTTGTCGACTGGGCTGTTTCCCATCGTTCGCTGATCGTGTATGACGCCGCCTACAAGGCCTATATCACCCAGGATGACATCCCCCGCAGCATCTATGAGATACCCGGCGCGGACGAGTGCGCCATTGAATGCTGCTCTTTCTCAAAGACCGCGGGATTCACCGGTGTGCGGTGCGGCTATATGGTCATCCCCAAGAAAGTCATGGGATACGTAGGCTCCAGGCCGGTCAGCCTCAATCAGCTGTGGCGGAGGAGGACCTCCACAAAATCCAACGGTGTTTCCTATCCCGTTCAGCGGGCGGCGGCGGCTGTTTATACCCCGCGCGGATGGGCGGAAACGATGGCGAATGTGGAATACTACCTCGCCAATGCCGAAGTGATGCTCAGCGGCCTCAGGGAAGCCGGTTATGAAGTCTACGGCGGGACCAACAGTCCCTATGTGTGGATGAAAACTCCCAATGATATGCCCAGCTGGGATTTCTTTGATCTTCTGCTCAACAAAGCCCACGTGGTGGGGACTCCCGGAAAAGGTTTCGGCCCGAGCGGAGAAGGATATTTCAGGCTGACAGCCTTCAATACCCTGGAAAACACGGCTGAAGCTGTCAGCCGTCTCAAGGCTCTTTAAGGGACAGGCATATGACGAAGATCCTTTCGAACTGCCATACACATTCGCTGTACTGTGACGGCCGTGATCCGATCCGGAGCATGGTGGACGCGGCGCTGTCCCTGGGCTTTCAAAGCATCGGTTTTTCCGGCCACGGGCTGCAGCTGTTTGACGATTATGCCATGACCCCCGAAGGCTGTGAAGCTTATCGCAGGGATATAGCGGATCTTAAACGCGAACTCGACGGGCGGATCCGCATCTGGACAGGAGTGGAACGGGACTATTTCAGCTGTGACGAACCGGAGCGGTATGAGTATTATATCGCCTCCGTCCACTATCTGCCCGGCAGCGGTTCCATGGTCGCCGTAGACGGCCGCCCCGATGAGCTCCGGTCCCTGGTGGGCTCAAGATACGGCGGCAGCGGGCTCAAGCTGGCCGAAGAATACTACGAGGAGCTTTTCCTTTACGCTTTGAGCTGGCATCCCCCCATCATCGGTCATTTCGATCTTGTCAAAAAGTACAACAGCCGGCTGCACCTTTTTGATGAGGAAGATCCCGGGTACCGCCGGATCGTCGCTCAGACGCTTCGCGGCATCAGATCCTGCGGTTCCCTTCTTGAAGTCAATACCGGCGGTATGGCAAGGGGCTATATCCGGGATCCGTATCCTTCACCATGGATCCTGAAAGAATGGAAAGCACTCGGAGGCGAGGTCATCGTGTCTTCGGACTGCCATAATAAAGACCTCCTGGATCATGGTTTTGACCAGATGTCCTCCCTTCTGAAAGAGCTCGGATATGATAAGATCAAGATCCTCGGCAGAGATGATTCACTTTTCGAAACTTTAGATCTGTAAGGGGCGCTTAAATGATCCTGATCAACAGCATCGACGGTTACACGGCCATATTCGGCTGCAATGATACGAACCTGACCGCTCTGGAACAATCCTGCGGCGTAAAGATCTCGCCCGTCAACGGGGGCGTGGAGATCCTGGGCCGGGATGAGGATATCGCGTCAGCGGAAAAAGCGATCGGTCATCTTCTCCGGCTGTATCATTCCGGTGAAAAGATCGATCCGGCTAAAATACGCTATGTGTCGGAACTGATCCGCTCCGGCCGTGAGGACCAGGTGGATGAGATATTGGGCGAGGTCGTCGCCCTGACGGTCCGCGGCAGGCCGATCAAGTGCAAGACCGCAGGCCAGCTGGAATACGTACAGAGCGCGCGCCGAAATACCCTGACGCTGGCCATCGGGCCGGCCGGTACAGGCAAGACATACCTGGCTATCGCGCTTGCCGCGAACGCGATCAGAAAAAATGAGGTCGACCGCCTGATCCTGACCCGTCCGGCCGTGGAAGCCGGTGAAAAACTGGGTTTTCTCCCCGGGGATATGAGCCAGAAAGTGGATCCCTATCTGAGGCCTCTTTATGACGCGCTTTATGAGATCATGGGGCCTGACAGCGTTCAGCGCCTGACCGAGCGCAACGTGCTTGAGATAGCGCCGCTGGCTTTCATGCGCGGCAGGACTTTGTCCAATTCGTTCATCATACTTGATGAAGCCCAGAACACGACCACCGAACAGATGAAGATGTTCCTGACAAGGCTGGGCGAGCACTCCCGCTGCATCGTCACCGGCGACCTGACCCAGATCGATCTCCCGCGCGGACGTGAAAGCGGCCTGAAGGAAGCGGAAACGATCCTGAGCGGCATCGACGATATCGGCATCATCCATCTGTCCCAGGATGACGTGGTACGCAACGAGCTCGTCCGCAGGATCGTTGAGGCGTATGAGCGCAGGGATAAAGGGCTGATCCAGTAAAAAAGGAGGCCACAGTCATGGCGGATAAATCTGAGAAAAAAAAGCCATCCATCATCGAGAGGATCAAAAAAGCCCGATATCAGCTTCTGATCTATCTGGCCGCGACGATCATCATATTTATCATGCTGCTGCTGACGATCTCGCCAGTCAAGTATGATCTTTCTGTTGGGATGGTGCCCCCTGTAACGATCGCCGCCAGCAAGGATATCGTGGACGAGGTCACCACACAGGCCCGCCGTGAAGAAGCCGCCAGACAGGTCATCCCCATCTATACCTATCAGGAAAACATCACCGAGAACGTCCTTTACAATTTGGATCAGGTCTTCAGTCAGCTCCGCGCCGTCAGGCAATACGGCGACACGCTGCCCGATGTCGATAAAAACCGCGTCTTTACCTCGGATGAGCTTTCCTACGCCAAGACGATCCTGACCACTGTCTCCCTGAGCAACTATCAGCTGACCACCCTCCTGCGCACACCTTCCGACTCTCTGGACGCTTTATACACGTCCATGAGGAGCGCGACGGAGAACACGATGAACGGCCACGTCGCACAGGGGGATGAGAGCGAGGCCGTCCGAACGATCCTGTATATCATCGGATACGGCGTCGACAGGGATCTGCTGCAGAATATCGGCCTGCCGGTGCTGAATTACTGTATCCAGCCCAACATGGTGATCGATCAGGAAGCGACCAGCGAAGCACAGGAAGCCGCCAGGCAGAGCGTCGAACCCGTCATCTATAAACAGGGCCAGAACATCATCGTGAAAAGCGAAGGCGTCATCACCCTGAGCCAGATCGAGGTGCTGCATTCCCTGGGGCTTTTGAACGATCAGTCCGATGATCCCCTGATGTGGCTCGGCAGCGCCATACTCAGCCTTGCCGTGCTCATCAGCACGTTCGTCCTGACGAGCCGCCTGGAGATCAGGGACAATTTTTCCGTCACCAAAACGCTGCTCACCTGCATCATCCTGGTGTTATCTTTCGGCCTGTGCATCATCGGCAGGATGATCAACAGCTACTGCATCCCGTCTCTGCTGTGCGTGATGCTCGCGACAGCCCTGGTATCGCCCACCACAGGCTGCCTGTGCAACACGGCGATCGCGGTCCTTGTCACCGTTATGGCCGCGGGCAGCAGTGAGGCCTACACGGAGCAATGCGTTTATCTGATGATCTGCACCCTGCTGACCGGCAGCCTTCTGGCAGCGGTCCTGCACCATTTCCGTTCCTCCCGGCTGACGGGCCTTGTGGCCGGTATCCTCGCCGCCGTGTTCGAGATGGTGCTGTTTCTCGCGATCGGTCTGCTCACGACGAACGATATCACGGCTGTCATCGATCATGGCCTCTGGAGAGCCGCCGGCACGATCGCCAGCGCGCTCCTGTTCACCGGTATCCAGCCCCTGCTGGAACTTGTTTTCAATCTTCCGACGCCCTATAAACTGCTGCTGCTGAGCAATCCGAGCCAGCCTCTTCTCAATCGTCTGATGCTTGAAGCGCCGGGCACGTATCACCATTCCATCATCGTGTCCAATCTGGCTGAGGCCAGCGCCAGAGCTATAAACGCCAATTCTCTCCTGTGCCGCGTCGCCGGATACTACCACGATATCGGAAAACTCAAAAGGCCCTTGTATTTCAAGGAAAATCAGATAGGTGACGATCATCCTCTGGACCTGCTGGACCCGCTCACAGCCGCAACGATCGTGACGAGCCACGTCAGCGACGGAGTCGCTCTCGCCAGGGAAGCGCGTCTCCCGAAAGCGGTCATCCAGATGATACAGGAGCATCACGGCGATACCCCGGTGCAGTTCTTTTACGCCAAGGCCGTAAAAGAAGCCAACGGAAAACCGGTCAATATCGATGACTTCCGTTATCACGGATCACCTCCCCGGACCCGTGAGGGCGCCATCCTGATGCTGTGCGACACGATCGAAGCCGCGGTGAGGACGCTGCACTCCCCCACGCCCGAAGAGATCGAACTTTTTATCGTCAAGCTTGTCCGCGGAAAGATCGAAGACGGCCAGCTGAGCCTCTCTCCGCTCACGCTCCTTGATCTGGACAAGATCTGCATCGCGTGCACCACCGTCCTGAAAGGCGCTTTCCACGAACGCATCGAATATCCGGATGCTCCCAAGCGTGAGATCAGGGTCCCGACGGCTGTGCAGCAGGAAAGCAGGAACGATGAGGAGTTCATCACCAATATCACCCAGTCCGTACCGGATACCGAGGTGAAACTTGAAGAGATCGCTCTTCCGCAGATCACCGTCGATCCCCTGACCGTGATCGATCCCGATTCCGCCGATGAGGTGGAGATACCGCCGGTCAAGACTGTCCCACCCCAGGAAGGAAAGGATGGAACCGGTAATGAACAAGCCTGAGATCGTACTTATCACCGATGAAGACGTAAAGATCGCGCCCGATGATCTGGAGCTGATCCGCCGGACAAGTCAAAGCTGTCTTGAGACCGAAGGCGCGTCAGGGAGGATCGCCGTTCATGTTTCCTTAGTCGACGATGACACGATCGCCGGGATCAATCGGGAATACAGAAACAATCCTTCATCCACCGATGTGCTCAGTTTTCCCTCGTGCGGATTCGATCCCACCCGAACGCTGAAAGACGCGGGGGAACTGATCGGCATGGAGTATGATCCGGAGATCGATGCCTGTTTCCTGGGCGATATCATCATTTCTCTCCCCCACGCCGAGAAACAGGCCGAAGAGTACGGGCATTCTCTGCGCAGGGAGATCGCGTACCTGACAGCCCATGCCATGTTCCATCTCATGGGTTATGATCACATGAACAAGGAGGACAAAGCAGCCATGCGGAACCAGGAGGAAATAAGCCTTGAAAAAGTGGGGCTCGTCAGCGATGAAGCACTGCTTGAAAAAGCCCGTGAGGCGATGCGATTCTCATACTCACCCTATTCTCACTACAGGGTCGGCGCCTGTCTGAGATGCACGGACGGGACGGTGTACACGGGCTGCAATATCGAGAATTCCTCCTACGGCGCCAGCAACTGCGCCGAAAGGACGGCCGTATTCAAAGCCGTCAGCGAAGGTCACAGGCAGTTTGACGCGATCGCCGTCGCCTCGGATGAGTTCGCGCCCTGGCCGTGCGGCATCTGCAGACAGGTGCTGTATGAATTCAGCCCGGATATGAGAGTCCTCGTGACCTGGGGCGGTCACGTGGAAGAATCGAGCTTGAAAGATCTGCTTAAGAACGGTTTCGGCCCCGCAGGCGCCGCCGCCGATTTTCTGGGGCATTGAACAGGAGGAAAGATATGAAAGCTGACAACACATTCCGTTCCGGATTCGTGGCCATCGTCGGGCGGCCCAACGTGGGAAAATCCACTCTGCTCAACCGCATCATCGGGGAAAAGATCGCCATCGTGTCCAGCAGGCCTCAGACGACGCGCAATACGATCCTCGGCATTTACAATGAGCCGGACGCGCAGATCGTGTTTATGGATACGCCCGGCTTTCATCAGCCCAAGACGAAACTCGGCAGCTATATGATACAGTCCATCCAGGACGCTCTCGAAGGCATCGAGACTCTTCTGGTCCTGACCGACGTGTCCAACTGCCGGGAAAAAGACGCCGACTTCATCCGGGAGATGGCGGAGAAGAAATGCCGCAAACTGCTGGTGCTCAATAAGACCGATCTGATCGAACCGAAAGATCTTCTCGGTATCATCCAGCGCTTCCGTGATCTCGGCTATGACGAGATCTATCCTGTCAGCGCCAAAACAGGGGACGGTATAGACGAGCTGCTTCGGGACCTGGTCTCCCATCTGCCCAAAGGGCCCCGGTATTACCCGGACGATATGATCACAGACCAGCCCGAAAGAGCGATCTGCGCCGAGATCATACGTGAAAAAGCTCTCTTGAATTTGACGGATGAGGTCCCCCACGGCATCGGAGTGGAGATCCTGACATTCAACGCGGGAGATACTCTCATTGAGATCCACGCGACGATCTACTGCGAGCGTGAGTCCCATAAAGCGATCATCATCGGCAAGAACGGCTCAAAGATCAAAGAGATCGGTTCACAGAGCCGGCACGATATCGAACAGCTCCTGAACGCGCACGTCAATCTGCAGCTGTGGGTAAAAGTCCGCCAGGATTGGCGCAATAATCCCCTGGATCTCAAAACGCTCGGGTATATCAAACAAAAATGATCCGGTCTTTACCGGATCATATTGATGCCTGGAAGATAATTGACCTGCCGCAAAAACCGGCCGTTCAAGTGCCTTATCAGCGCGTTCTGGGGCGTGTTCCGCCGGAATATATGCGTATAGGCTGTCGTGACACCCTGTTCTCTGAGATGATAGGACGCCGCGTCAAGCAGCAGTGAGGCCAGATGCTGCCTGCGAAGCTCGGGTACCGTATAGATCGACAGCAGCGTCGCGCTCTGGCCCACTCCGGTAAACACACATTCACAGACGATCTGCCCCTGACGGTAATATGCCAGGGCCAGGAAGTGCTCCTGTTGACGCCACAGCGTCAGATAGTCCCGGCTGACAGGCTGTATCCTGTAACGATTGATCCGGGCCAGCAGCGCGAGCTCGTCATCCGCGCTGGCAAGCGGGCTCTGCCAATACTCGAACCCGACGGGTGCCGCGGCCCTTCCATAGGGCAGCTGGAAGCCGTAAAGATCCTCGCTGTCGTCGTTTTTGAAGCCCATCTGTTCGAAAAAGCGAAGTGCTTCGATATTTTTCCCGTCGATCTGGGTATACAGTCTGGCAGGCTGCCTGGCCATCGTGCGGATAACGCCCGCCCTGGCGATCAGCGCGCCGAAAAGAAGGCATCGCGCGGAAGGCTGCGATTCGATCTGGGTAAAAATATGCAGCGGCTGATCGGGATAAAGCTCTCCCTGCGTGAACTGGACCACATATCCGGT